>JBKJYX010000192.1:0-8228 GCA_046715575.1 Sphingomicrobium sp.
GCAGAGCGCTCGTTGCCACCTCGCAAGGCCGGTAGACGGGCAGCGAAGAGAATTATCGCCGGGTGATCGGCAAGCGCACGGATGCGCTGGCGCCGCCGCCACCGCTCCCGCCGCTGCCAGCGATCCCGGACGAAGCGGCGCGGATCGCCTTGGCAAACAATCCGGACCTGATCGCGACCACACGGCAGGCAGCGGCCGCCGGCTACGACGTTCGAGTCGCCCGGGCGGGACGACTGCCGACCGTGTCGGGCGTCGTCAGCGGCACCTACGTCGATGCTTTGGGTGGAAATCCCGGTCCGCTGTCGAGCAGCGGGACGCAGACCACCGCCGGCCTCAACGCCCGGATCCCACTGTACCAGGGCGGGCTGCCAGCAGCGCAGATTCGCTCGGCCCAGGCGCTCGAAGGCCAGCTGATGGAGCAGTCCATCGCCACCGAGCGCGCGGTCATCTCGACGACCCGCTCCTCGTTCGCCAGCTACCAGGCGGCCCAGAACGCGATCGCCTCCAACGAAGTGGCGGTTAAGGCCAACGAGCTGGCGCTCGAAGGCGCTCGCGCCGAGCGCAGCGTCGGCACGCGCACCGTACTCGACGTGCTCAACGCCGAGCAGGAACTGCTGAACTCGCAAGTGGCGCTGGTGACCGCTCGGCGCGACGCCTACGTCGCCGGATTCCAGCTGCTGAACGCGATGGGCCAGGCCGAGGCCGACGATCTCGGGCTCGAAGGCGGCCCGCTCTACGATCCGCTCGGCAATTACCGCCGCGTTTCTGGAAACTGGAACGATTGGGCCAACGATCCGCGGCACCTGCCGGTCGCGACCCGCACAGCGACGCCCGAGGAAGCCGCTCCGCCCTCCCAAGGGGTGACACCGCCCTCGCAATAAGCGATAGCATCCGCCATGCAGTCACCCGGCCGCGAACCCTCGATGGAAGACATACTTGCGTCGATCAAAAAGGTGATCGCCGAGGAGAAGGACCTGCGCACGTCGGCGCCGGCCACGCCTCACCTGCAGGAAGACGCCCTACCTGAGGATGGCGAGGGAGAAGTCCTGGAGCTCGACGAGCCGCTGGTGCCGCCGGTCGATCTGGGGCCGCCCTTGCTCGATGAGGCGGTCGCCGACACCAGCCGCCATTCGCTGGAAACGCTGTCGACCATCGCCGCCACCGTTCCCGCGCCACCGCCCGTAAATCCGCTCGAGTAGATGATTCGCGAGCTGCTCCGGCCGATCCTTAAGCAATGGCTCGACGATCATTTGCCGGGGATCGTCGACGAGCATGTGAAGCGCGAGATCACGCGCATCACCGGACGCCCGCTTTAGCTTCACGAATTGCAGCTAAGGTTGATGCTGCGCTGCAGCGCGGTTAGGCGGCGGCATGGCCGACCTACCCAAGACCTTCGAGCCCGCCGCGATCGAGCAGCGATGGTACGAGCATTGGGAGACGCGCGGACTGTTCCGGCCGGAGCGCGGCGAGGCGACCCCGTGGACCATCGTCATGCCGCCGCCCAACGTCACGGGTAGCTTACACATCGGCCACGCGCTCGATATCACGCTGCAGGATGTCCTCACTCGTCACGCGCGCATGCGAGGCAGGGACGCGCTGTGGGTGGTTGGCACCGATCACGCCGGCATCGCCACCCAGATGGTGGTCGAGCGCCAGCTCGAGGAGCGGCAGGACAAGCGCACCAACTACAGCCGCGAGGACTTCGTCGCCAAGGTGTGGGAATGGAAAGCCGAAAGCGGCGGCCAGATCACGCGGCAGCTACGGCGATTGGGCGCGTCGTGCGACTGGGCCAACGAGCGTTTCACGATGGACGACGGCTTCCGCCGCGCCGTCACCCACGCCTTCGTCGAGCTCTACAAGCGCGGGCTTGCGTACCGCGACAAGCGGTTGGTCAACTGGGACCCCAAGTTCCAGACCGCGATCAGCGACCTCGAGGTCGAGACGCGCGAGGTCCAGGGCAAATTCTGGCACATCCGCTACCGGCTCGCCGATGGCAGCGGACACGTCAGTGTAGCGACGACGCGGCCGGAAACGATGCTGGCCGACATGGCGGTCGCGGTGAATCCGAAGGACAAACGGTACCAAGCGATCGTCGGCAAGCAGGTGAAGCTGCCGATCACCGGTCGGCTGGTCCCGGTGGTCGCCGACGAGCATGCGGATCCGGAGCTTGGTAGTGGCGCGGTCAAGATCACGCCGGGCCACGATTTCAACGATTTCGAGGTGGGGAAGCGGGCCGGGTTCAAGCCCGCCGAGATGCTCAACATGCTCGATGCACAGGCGCGGCTGGTGCAGACCAGCGATGGCCTCATCCCGGAAGAGCTTGTCAGTCTTGACCGCTTCGAGGCTCGGAAACGCGTCGTCGCGATGCTCGAGGCGGAAGGCGCGCTGGAGCAGGTGGAGGACCGGATCGTCGCCACTCCGCATGGCGACCGCTCGGGCGCGGTGATCGAGCCGTGGCTGACCGACCAATGGTACGTCGACGCGGCCAAGCTCGCAGTGCCTGCCATCAAGGCGACGCGCTCGGGTGAAATCAAGATCGTCCCCGAAACCTGGTCGAAAACCTGGTTCAACTGGCTCGAGAATATCCAGCCGTGGTGCGTATCGCGGCAATTGTGGTGGGGACATCGCATTCCAGCGTGGTTCGGGCCGCCTATTGGACAAGACGAACAGTCTACAAGAAACGGGACGTTCGGTTGGATCGACGAGATTCCGGACCTTGAAAATCCACAGAATCGAGTGCGTGCTGAACTGCCTGTTTTCGTCGCTGAGACGTTCGACGAAGCGTTGGCACAGGCCAAAGTGCACTATGAGCAGGTTGGAATAGATTTTTCGCTCGCTGACGGATTCAAACTGAAAGAGGTGGGTGGGTTCTCGGAGGCCCGAACGTCCTTCGTAAACGCGGAGCTCGGCCTTTGGCAGGATCCCGACGTGCTCGACACCTGGTTCAGCTCAGCCCTGTGGCCGTTCGCGACGCTGGGCTGGCCGGACGAGACCGAGGAGCTGAAGCGCCACTACCCCAACGACGTGCTGATCTCGGGCTTCGACATCCTGTTCTTCTGGGACGCGCGGATGGCGATGATGGGGCTCCAGTTCCTGAAGGCGCCACCGTGGAGGACGCTCTACCTCCACGGGCTGGTCCGCGACGCGCATGGCCAGAAGATGTCCAAGTCGAAGGGCAACACCGTCGATCCGCTGGGGCTGATCGACAAGTACGGCGCGGACGCGGTGCGCTTCACGATGGCGGCGATGGAAAGCCAGGGCCGCGACATCAAGCTCGATGAAAAGCGCGTCGAGGGATATCGTAACTTCGCCACCAAGCTGTGGAACGCGGCGCGCTTCCTGCAGATGAACGAGGTTGGCGCGAGCGGGGGCATCGCCGCGCCGGAAGCCGGGCTGCCGGTCAACCGCTGGATCATCGGCGAGGTGGTCGAGACGCTGGCCAAGCTCGACCGCGCGTTCGACGATCTGCGCTTCGACGAGATGGCCAACGCCATCTACCACTTCGTCTGGGACAGCTATTGCGACTGGTATGTCGAGCTGGTGAAGGGCGCGTTCGACGACGAAACCAAGGCCGTCGCCGCCTGGGCGTTCGACCAGATCCTGGTGATGCTGCATCCGTTCATGCCGTTCGTGACGGAGGAACTGTGGGCCGCGATGGGGGATCGGCCTTACGAGCTGATCGTGGCGAAGTGGCCGGCGCCCGAGGCCAAGGTCGACAAGGCGGCCAAGGGCGATATCGACTGGCTGATCGATTTCATCAGCGAAGTTCGCGCCATGCGGGCTGAGCTCAATGTGCCGTGGAGCGCGACGCTCGAGCCACTGGTGATCGGGGGATCGACCGCACAGATACAGCGCTTGACCGACGCGGCGCCGATCCTGGAGCGCATGGCGAAGATCGGTCCCGCGCGCGCCGTCGACGCTCCGCCCAAAGGCTCCGCCCAGATCGGCGTCGCTGGCGTCACTTACGCCGTTGCCCTTGCAGAGCATATCGACCTCGACGCCGAGCGGGCGCGCCTGTCAAAAGCGCTCGCCATCGCCGAGAAGGACCGAGACGGCCTCGCCGCCCGCCTCGACAACCCGGCGTTTACCGAGCGCGCCAAGCCGGAGGCGGTCGAGAAGGCGCGCGCCGATCATGCCGAGCGCGCCGCGGAGGCCGAGCGGCTCGGTGCGGCGTTGGGAAGGCTGGGCTAGGCTAGGCGCGGTGCGGCGACGGTTACCGCGTCGGGGATTGCGCTGACATTTAGCGGACTGGTCGCTCCGAGCTCGCCGTCGATGGACACCTGCATCTGAGGGCGCGTCGACACCGTCAGCTTGCAGCCGCGGAATTCGCGCGTGGTCTGGTGGCGCGCCGTGAGCTTCAGCGCCGAAGTAAGATAGCTCCAGCCTAGGCCGATGACGCTTCGGCCGGTGACCGCCTGGACGACGATCTCGCCGCTCTCAACGTCGGCGCTCTCGATCAGCTCCATGCCGGCGTGGAAGCTGCCGTTGGCGATCCGCACTTCGGTTGCCCACAAGCGGTGCGTGCGGCGCCCGTCATCGACCTTCAGCCGGAAGGCGTTGAAGCTCGCCGCGGACCAGCCCGCCCACAGCAAATAGCCCAAGCGGCCGAGCGAGCGCTTGAGGCCGTGCGGCACGCTTTCCGCGACCTTGGGAGCCAGGCCCAGGGCGGCGGCATTGAGGAAATGCTCGCCGTTGATGCAGCCGACGTCGATCTTGCGCGCCTCGCCTCGGGCGATAACCTCGATCGCGCCGTCCAATTCGAGCGGAATGCCGAGCGTTCGGGCGAAGCTGTTCGCCGTCCCGAGCGGGAGAATGGCGAGGATCGTATCGGTCCCCATGAAATGATCGACCGATGACGACAGCGAGCCGTCGCCGCCGCCGACAATTACCATCGGCGAGCGCTTGATCGCCTGCTTGACCGCGGCACCCATCGATTTGGGGTTTTTGACCGCCTTGGCATCGAGCAACTCGACCCCGGCCGCGATCAGCTTGTTGCGCGATTCGTCGAACGCGTCGGCGCCGCTTCGGCTGGCGGCGTTGACGATCAGGATCGCCTGTCTGGGCAGCGGGTTTGCTTCCATCGAGCCCCAATGCCCGAGCCCATGACTTCTATCCTTGGAGATGTGGGGCTAGACGGTCGCGCGATGAACCAGCCGTCTTATCCGGCGCTGCGCATGCGGCGCGGCCGATCCAGCCCGTGGATGCGCGAGATGCTCGCCGAGCACCGGCTGCATCCCAGCGATCTCATCCTGCCGATGTTCGTGTGCGAGGGCGACGATTGCGAGGAGCCGATCGCGTCGCTGCCGGGGGTCAGCCGGTGGAGTCTCGACCGGCTGGTCGGCCGGGTGCGGCTGGCGGCGGAACTTGGGATCCCCTGCGTCGCGCTGTTCCCCAACACGCCCGAGGCGCTAAGGACAGACGACGCCGGCGAAGCGCTCAATCCGGACAATCTGATCTGCCGCGCGATCCGGGCGATCAAGGACGCGGTGCCGGAAATCGGCGTGCTGACCGATGTCGCGCTCGACCCATACACGGCCCACGGCCACGACGGGCTGACCGACGCACAAGGCAATGTCGTCAACGACGACACCGTCGCTGTGCTGGCCCAGCAGGCGCTGATCCAGGCGTCGGCGGGTGCCGATATCGTCGCTCCATCGGACATGATGGACGGCCGCGTCGCCGCCATCCGCCAGGCGCTCGAAGTCGCCGGCCATCACGACGTCGCGATCATGGCCTATGCGGCCAAATATGCGTCGGCCTTTTACGGCCCGTTTCGCGACGCGGTCGGCTCGGCGGGGCGGTTGAAGGGCGACAAGCGCGGCTATCAGATGGACCCCGCCAACGGCGCCGAGGCGCTGCGCGAGGTTGCACTCGATATCGCGGAAGGGGCCGACATGGTGATGGTCAAGCCCGGACTGCCCTATCTGGACGTGCTGGCCCGGATCAAGGACCGCTTCGGGGTGCCAACCTTCGCCTATCAGGTGTCTGGCGAGTATGCGATGATCGAGGCGGCGGCAGCCGCCGGCGCCGGCGACCGCGATGCGCTCATTCTCGAGACGCTGATCGCCTTCAAGCGGGCCGGCGCGACCGGCGTTCTAACCTACCACGCGCTGGATGCGGCTCGATTGCTGAACGACTAGCCACCGAGGCGGTGCTGGAGCTCGTCGATTACGCGCATCTGTCGGCGGTCAATCGCGCCGACTTCGGCTGCTGCAGCCTCGATGGCGGCCAAGTCGGCAGGAGCGATTCCACCTTTGGTCTCCAATGCCGCGGCAGCGATGCCGTCGATGTCGCCGAGAGCTTTCGTCGTCGGCGCGCGCGCCGCGACCGCTGCGGACACCGCCTCCTGTGCAACGACCCAATTCTCGCTCTGGGGTTCTGCGGCAGCCGCGGCAAACCGTTGCGCTTCTCCCGCGGCGACCTCGAATGCACCCTCTCCGCTTCGCGCCTGACTGACCAGCTCGGCAAGCCGAACGGCCAGGGCCGGATTGACCGGCTGGGCCGTCGTCGCGGCGACAACCGGGATGCGCGGATCGATCGCTTCGGCGGCGCGAGGGGCCAGCGAAGGCGATGGACCAGACGGAGCGGCGCAGCCGGCCAACGCCAAGGCGAATGCAAAAACATAAGGTCGAACGGGGGACATCAAGTCCCGTGTAAGATCGCTTGCCGGGTGGTGCAATTGCGGTCTGGAACCCGGCTGGCCGAGGGTTGCGCGGTTCTCGACAGGACCCTATGTCGCCGCTTGCCCTTCTGGGGCAGTGCGCGCCCGTAGCTCAGCTGGATAGAGCATCAGACTACGAATCTGAGGGTCGGACGTTCGAATCGTTCCGGGCGCGCCAACTTTTCAGCGCAGATAAGATCGAGGGCGGCTTCAGGCGCTGGCGAGAGTGATCGAGCTGGCGGCGCGTTCGGCGAAGTCCTTGGCGAGCTTGGCATGCCACGTGCGGGCCTGTTCCGTCACCGCGCGCTGCGCCGCCATGCGTTCCTCGATGGCCCTGCGGCGATAGTAACGCTCGTTCGACTCCATTTACCGGCCCTCCACGCCAAGTCGCTGCGACGACAATGACGCCGGATTCACTAACCGACGGTTAAAATTAAGAAATGTGCCAGCGTGGAGCAGAACTGTGCCACCGCGACACAGAGTACGGCTAATTTCCGATGAATAGGCGGTTTCAGCGTTCGCCGCCGCAACTTATAAGGTGATCCGCAGTTTGGAACCGAAATGGTTTCGAGGAAGGTCACTATGTTCAACTCTATCGAATCCCGCCGCGGTCAGTTCGATCCAGCGACACGCGGGTACCACGCGGTGTACCGCGACAATGAGGTCAACCACTGCCCCGGCTGTGGCCGGACGCACTGGTATCTCGGCCGAGTTTTGGCCGAGTGCGCCTTCTGTTCGACGGCGCTGCCGCTCCAGGAGAGCTTCCGTCATGGGCCGGCTCCGGCTCCGGTGATTCACCGCTCTCGCCCGGCCTATCAGGTGCTCGACGCCGCCTAACAAGACTGCACTTACAGAATCGCTTTGAGCGGCCCACGTTTGCGTTGTATATTGCAGCGCATGCGTGGGCTTCTCTTTGTCGCGGCGCTCCTGACCGCATTGCCCGGACCAGCGATGGCCGGCGCCGCCAATTTCACTGTCGTCAACGCCACCGGGCGCGACATCACAACGCTGTCGATCCGGCGCTTCGGAACCACGGCCTGGCAGCCGCTGGGCGCGGCGCCGCGAGCCGGCGCCCGGGGATCGGTGCAGTTCACCGATGACGATTGCGCATTCGATATTCAGGGAACCCTGGCGGGCGGCGTCAATGCCGTGTGGTCGGGTGTAAATCTCTGTGAAGCGAAAGCGGTGACCTTGAACCGGAACGACTCGGGCGCAGCCTGGGTCGACTACGACTGAGCGACGGACGCCGCTGCATCGGCAGCGCGTGAATTCCTGTCTTGACCGCGGCCGGTACCGGCCTGACCGAGTCGAGCAACTTGGCGCCGACCAGGAATACGACGCCGGTGCACGCCAGCGCCAACAGCATGCCGCCAATGCCCGGATAGGCATCGAGATAATGGCGGCCGCGTTCGACGGCTCCAAGGGCGACCACGTAGGTCACCAGCCACGCCTCCGTGCGGGTCTTGATGACGAACAGCCGGGCAATCTTGTGGCGCATGCTCATAAGTTAATTCAACCTCGTACCAAGCCCGCGGTTCCGCCGTTTCCGGACTAAGAGGAATGGTAA
>JBKJYX010000193.1:0-3113 GCA_046715575.1 Sphingomicrobium sp.
GCTCTCTCCCGTCATTCCGGGCCAACCCGGAATGACTGCGGACAGAATGATCACTCCTTCACCAGTGTGAACTGAAGCAGCAGCGTCCGCTGCAGCACCGAAAAATTGTCGTCGGATATCAACGTCAGCACCAATGCGCCGGAGCTGTCGCGGTGCACCGACAGGCCCTCCATGTTGTCGATCTGCGAGCCCATGTCGGCGAACATCAGCTCGCGGCCGTCGACCAGCGCGCCCGACTTGATGGCCGCCAGCGGCACACTGCGGATGCGGACCGCCAGCCCGCGCGTCCAGGAGAAGCGGCGCTCCAGCACCACGAGATTGCCGTCCGGCGCCGCCGCGCAATCGCTGACGTCGAAGTCGTCGGTGCGCTTGAGCGAGAACGCGCCGCTCGCTCCCTGACTATCCCGGCCGCCGATCAGAAAGCCCATCAGATTGCCGCCGCTGTCGAGCCCGCGCTCGGAAAGCGCGATCAGCGTGCCGGCGAGCGGGCCGCCTTTCGGCGCCATCTCCAGGCATTCGATGCTCTGGTTGTGCGGCAGCGTTTTCACGCCGGGCGGCACCGCGATCGGGCTGCCGCGCGCGCGCAAGCCATCCTTCGCAGTGTCAAAGCGCACGACTTGATTGACGCGCTCGATGCCGACATAGGCAACGCCGTCTTCGAGCGCGAGCGCCTCGGCGTCGTACCAGCCGCGCCTTTTCAGCGGCCGGCCGTCCGGTCCGAGGATCGGGGCCATCTCGGCGTCGGAGATCGCAATCGGGACCTTGCCGCGATAGGCGATCCGCCCGCGCAGCCAACTGCCCTTGTCGGTGACCGAAAGGAACCGCCCGTCGGCCATCACGCGAAGTCCCGACAGGCCGCCGAAATCGCGATGGGAGGATTCCAGGATCAATCCGCCGCGGAATTCGAGCGCGCCAAAGCGCGTGCGCGCCGGCTCGCGCGGATCGAACGCCTGGATCGCCTGGGCGCGTATCTCGATCCGCTGGATGTCGACGGCGGCGCGCGGCGCCTGCGCCGCGGCCGGGGTCAGCGCGCGCACGGCAATAAGGGCGATCACCATTGCAATTGCGGCTGGGATCCTCGAGCGACACGGTCACAGTCTTCTAAATCGCCGCGTGCAATACAAGCTCGGCTGAAGCTAGTACCCGGAATCAAAGTTGGGTGATACGGCGGTTTTTGAAGCGGCGCTGGTGGACTTTTTTCTTGGTCCAGGCGAATGGCTCGGCGGTCTCGTTGTAGGCTGCGATAAAGGCATCGATGTGCTCCTGCAACTGCTCGACGGCGGTGAAGGAGGCGCCGTTGAGGGATTGGCCCTGCAGGATCGAAAACCAGATTTCGATCTGATTGAGCCACGACGAGCGGGTCGGGGTGAAGTGGAAGTGGACGTTGGGGTGTTTCTTGAGCCAGCGCTCGTTCTTCTTGTGCGTGTTGAGATTATCGACGATGACGTGAAGCTCGCGACCCGGGAAGGCGGCAACGACGCTATTCATGAAGCCGAGGAACTCGACCCGGCGACGGCGTTTCGAATGCGCCGCGATGATCCTTCCGGTGGCGACTTCGAGCGCGGCGAACAAGGTCGTGGTGCCGTGTCGCTTGTAGTCGTGGCTCTCGCCGGTCAAGGCGCGTCCGTTCGGCAGCTTCAGATAGCCTTGCGCCCGCTCCAAGGCCTGGATCGAAGGCTTTTCGTCGACACAGAGAACAATGGCCTTGGCGGGCGGATCGACATAAAGGCCAACCACATCGGCGGCTTTCGCCACGAATTCGGGGTCGTTGCTCTCGCACCAGGACTTGCGGGCGGCAAGATCGATATTGTGCTCGCGCAGGAAGCGCCAGACATACTGAACATGAACGTCGCCCAGGGCCTTGGCCAGCAGCGGACCCGTCCACCGCGCATAACCCAGCGGCGGCGGCTTATCCAAAAGCGCCAGAATGCGCTTGTCGGTGGCCTTGCCGTAGAGCGGCTTCTTGCCCGCGCGGGGACGGTCCTTGAGCCCATCGAAGCCGTGGTCGGCAAAGCGCCGCCGCCAGTTGCTGACGATGCGCGGCTGAACGCCCACTTCCTCGGCGATCGAACGTGTGCTGCGACCCGCCGCCGCCAGCAACACTATTCGCGCCCGCTTCACGTCGCGCTGTGCCGTGCTCGGCGCCCGGCAGCGCGCCTCAAGCACCTTGCGTACCTTCGGCTTCAGCCGAACTTCTCTTGCTTTGGGAATCATCCAGAGCTTGAATCATGACTCACCTGCCAAGAAAAGTGGGTACTAGGCTGTCCTTGGCCGGTGTGGTGGAGGTGCGCTCATGCTGCGTGCATTTCGATTGTTGCTCGTTCTGCTTGCGATCGGCTCGGTCCCACAGGTCGCACGGGCGGCCGAACCGGTCGATCTGCTGCTGGTGCTCGCCTCGGACGTTTCGCGCAGCGTCGACCACACCAAGTTCAAGCTCCAGCGCCAGGGTTACGCCGCCGCCATCGCCGACCAGCGGGTGCTCGAAGCCATCACCGCCGGGCGCAACCAGCGCATCGCGGTGGCCTTCGTGGAATGGTCGGGCGTGAGCTCCCAGAAGGTTGTGATCGACTGGACCGTGATCGACGGAGCTGACTCCGCGCGGAAGTTCGGCGACCAGCTCGTCGAGCTGCCGCGCTCGTTCGCCGAGCGCACCTCGATCGGCGGCGGCATCGATTTCTCCATGAGCCTGCTGGCGCGAGCGCCGTATCGGGCCGCGCGCCGCACCATCGACGTGTCGGGCGACGGCACCCACAATTCCGGCCGCGACGTCACGATTGCCCGCGACGAGGCCGTCGCCCAAGGCGTCACCATCAACGGGCTGGTGATCCTGAGCGACCGGCCGATGGCCTGGAATCCCGAGCACACCAACCCGCCCGGCGGCCTCGCCAACTACTACCGGAACAACGTCGTCGGCGGGCCCGGCGCCTTCGTGATGGTGGCTGAGAATTTCAACTCGGTCGGCCAGGCCATCGTCAAAAAGCTCATCGCCGAGATCGCCGAATTGCCGCCGGCTCAGGCATCTCAAGCCAACCCTGGCGGCTGAGCGTCAGTTTCGAATTTTGTACAAGGATTCACCCAAGGAGATTTCAATGACGTTTGGCACTGTCGCGTTC
>JBKJYX010000194.1:0-9164 GCA_046715575.1 Sphingomicrobium sp.
TCGAAGCTCTCTTCCTCTCCGCTGGAGGCCGCGCCCATTACCCCGGGCAACAAGCGAACGCAAGCATCGAGCAGGACCATCGCGCCAAGCTCGCCGCCGGACAGCACATAGTCGCCGACGCTGATGGGTTCGAGGTCGCGGGCCTCGAAGATGCGCTCGTCGAAGCCTTCGAAGCGGCCGCAGAGCAGGATCGCGCCGGGACCTGCGGCGAGGGTGCGGACGCGGGCCTGGGTGAGCGGGGCGCCGCGGGGGGTCAGTGCCAGCATTGGCCGGCCATCGGAGACGCTGTCGAGCGCGGCGGCCAGCACATCGGGCCGAAGCACCATCCCCGCCCCGCCGCCGGCCGGCGTGTCGTCGACGCTGCGGTGCTTGTCGGTCGCGAAGTCACGGATGTTGCGGGTGTCGAGGCTCCACAGGCCTTCGGTGAGCGCGCGCCCGGCGAGGCTCAGCCCCAGCGGTCCCGGAAACATCTCGGGGTAAAGCGTGAGGACGGTCGCGGCGAACGGCATGGCGCCGACTAGCATTGGCGATGCGCGGACGGAACCAGCCATAGCGCCGCGCGCTTGGGAGCGATGGACGAACCCCTTGACTGCCTGATCATCGGCGGTGGCCCGGCCGGGCTGACCGCCGCCATCTATCTTGCCCGCTTCCACCTCAAAATCCTGCTGGTCGACGCCGGCAAGAGCCGCGCTGGGATGATCCCGTGCACCCACAACCACGCCGGCTTTCCCGACGGCATCAGCGGCAAGGAGCTGATCGCGCGGATGAAGGCGCAGGCGCAGCTCTACGGCACGAAGATCGAAGAGGATCGGGTCACCCGGCTCGATTGCGAGGGCGAGCTGTTCAGCGCCACCTGGGGCGCCGGGTCGGCGACCTCAAAAACGGTGCTGCTGGCGACCGGGGTGACCAACCGTCGGCCGCCGATGGATGAAGAACTGCACGACGACGCCCTCGCCCGCGGCCTGATCCGCTATTGCCCGATCTGCGACGGCTATGAAGTCACCGACAAGCGCGTCGGCGTGATCGGCAGCGATTCGCATGGCGTCGCCGAAGCGCTGTTCCTGCGCGGCTTCACCAAGGACGTGACGCTGATCGCGCCGCACTCCGAGCTGGAGCTGCCGGCCGAGGATCATGCGAAGCTCGAGGCCGCGGGGATCGGGATGGTCGACGGCCCGGCGGAGGCGGTCGCGATCTCAGACCAATGCATCGTCGTCGACACCGCCGAGGGCCACCACGCGTTCGACAGCGTCTATCCGGCGCTCGGAACCGACACGCATACCCAGCTGGCCGACATGGTCGGGGCGCGCTTGGGCGCCGCCGGCTGACTAGGCGTCGACGCGCGCCAGCGGACCAGCGTGCCGGGCGTTTATGCGGCGGGCGATGTGGTCATCGGCCTCGACCAGATCAGCCACGCGATGGGCGAAGGCGGCGTCGCCGCGACCACCATCCGCAACGACCTGGCCAAGGAAACGCCGCTGCTGCGTTAAGCGTGCAGCGCCGCGAATCCGTTCGTCCAGAGCGAAGGCCGCAGGCCGTAGTCGATGGGCGCGGTTCCGAAGTGGTGGAATACGCCCTTCGACTTCGCTCAGGACGAATGGGAATTAGGTCAGCGCGGGCTAAGCCAGAAAGGCCGGGTCCAAGACAAAGCGGCCGTCGATGAGGTCGGCGATGCCGGGTCGGAACGGGATCAGCGAGCGATTGCCGCTCTCGTCCGCGACCTCGAGCAGGTCGCCGGCGCCGAAATTCTCGACCGCGACGACGGTCCCGAGCGCTTGGCCGTCGCCATCCACACAAGAAATTCCGACCAGGTTGGCGTGGTAATATTCGCCGTCGTCGAGCGCGGGCAGCGCAGCGCGATCGATCTCGACCAGCGATCCGCGCAAGGCTTCCGCGGCGGTGCGGTCATCAACGCCCTCGAAGCGGGCGACCGCGCCCTTGCGATCGCCGCGGACCTTGAGCAGCCGGCGCTCGACGCCGCCAACCATCAGCTTGGCATGGCGGGCGAGGCTCTCGGCGCTGTAGGTGAACAGCTTCAGCCGCACCTCGCCCTGGATGCCATGGGCGCCGGCGACGGCAGCGAGCGGAATGCGCTCATCGTCCACCGCCGGCGCGACCATGATTACTCGGCCTTCTCGGCTTCGTCGGTGGCGGGGGTTTCGTCCGCTGCAGCTTCGGCGGCCACGGGAGAATCGTCCGTGGGCGGAGCGACTTCGTCCGAACCCTCAACCGGTTCAGCTGCGGATTCGCCCTCGTTGGTGGCTTCGTCGGCGGGCGCAGCTTCCTCGGCAACAGCCTCCTCGGCGGGAGCTTCCTCGGCGGGAGCTTCCTCGGTGTCCGGCTCGACCGGAGCTTCCTCGGGGGCTTCCTGGGCCGTCACTTCCTCGGTGGGAGCTTCGGCCGTCACTTCTTCGGCGGCAGCCTCTTCGACCACCGGCTCTTCGGCCGGCGCGTTGGCGGCGGCTTCGGCGGCCTCGGCCGCGGCGGTCGCCTTGCGCTCGCGCTCCTCGACGCGGGCCTTGGCTTTTTCGCCGGGCTCGCCCTTGTGCGGGTTATTGCGCGCGGCACGCTCGCGGATGCCGGCGGCGTCGAGGAAGCGCAGCACGCGATCCGACGGCTGGGCACCAACACCGAGCCAATGCGAGATACGCTCGGCATCGAGCTTCACCCGCTCGGGCGAATCCTTCGCCAGGAGCGGATTGTACGAACCCAATTTCTCGATGAAGCGGCCGTCGCGGGGCGCGCGGCTGTCGGCGACGACGATCCGGTAATAGGGCCGCTTCTTGGCCCCACCGCGCGTCAGGCGAATTGAAAGTGCCATGTTTAGTCTTCCTTCTGAGTGAGTTGCGTTATTTCTTTGTGAACTTGTCGAATCCGGGTGGAAGATTGAACGGCTGGCCGCCGAGCCCCAGCAATGCCGGTGCTCCGCCGCCAAGACCGCCAGGCGGCATCGCTCCGGGAGCAAGCCCGCCGAGCGCGCCTTCCATGCCCCCTTTGCCGAACATCGCCGCCAGTTTGCCAAGCCCGCCCATCTTCTTCAGCCGCTTCATCACGGTCGCCATTTCCTGGTGCATCTTGAGCAATTTGTTGACCTCCTGCACGGTGGTCCCCGAACCCTTGGCGATGCGAATCTTGCGCTTGGCGTTGATCACTTCGGGCCGCGCGCGTTCCTTGGCGGTCATCGACGACATCATCGCTTCCAGATGCACCAGCGCCTTGCCGTCGGCTTTGTCGGCGGCGCCCTTGATACCCTTCATGCCCGGCATCATCGAGGCGAGCGCGCCCAAGCCGCCCATGCGCTGCATCTGGCCGATCTGGGCGCGCAAATCGTCGAGGTCGAACTTGCCCTTGAGCATCTTGCCGGCGAGCTTCTCGGCTTCCTCGACCTGGATGGTTTCGGCGGCGCGCTCGACCAGGCTGACGACGTCGCCCATGCCGAGGATGCGGCCGGCGACGCGGTCGGGGTGGAAGGCCTCGAGCTTGTCGATCGCCTCGCCGACGCCGGCGAACTTGATCGGCTTGCCGGTCACCGCGCGCATCGACAGCGCCGCGCCGCCGCGGGCGTCGCCGTCGAGCCGGGTGAGGATGACGCCGGTCAAATCGACCTCGCCGGCAAAGCCCTTGGCGACGTTGACCGCGTCCTGGCCGGTCAGCGCGTCGACGACGAGCAAAGTCTCGGTGGGGTTGGTGGCGGCCGCCACCGCCTTCATCTCGCCCATCAGCGCGTCGTCGACGTGGAGGCGGCCGGCGGTGTCGAGCAGCACCACGTCATAGGCCTGGAGCTTGGCCGCCTGGATCGCGCGCTTGGCGATATCGACCGGCTGCTGGCCGGCGACCACCGGCAGCGTGTCGACGTTGGCCTGGCGCCCGAGAACCGCAAGTTGCTCCTGCGCCGCCGGGCGGGCGACGTCGAGCGACGCCATCAGCACTTTCTTGCGCTCACGCTCCGCGAGCCTTTTGCCGAGCTTGGCGGTGGTGGTCGTCTTGCCCGAGCCCTGCAGTCCGACCATCAGGATCACGGCGGGCGGAGTGACGTCGAGGCGAAGCTCCGAAGCGTCCGAGCCGAGCATCTCGACCAGCGCGTCGTGGACGATCTTGACGACCATCTGGCCGGGCGTGATCGAGCGCAGCACTTCGGCGCCCACCGCCCTCTCGGTGACCTGATCGACGAAGTCGCGGGCGACCGGCAGCGCGACGTCAGCCTCGAGCAACGCCACGCGGACTTCGCGCATGGCCGAACGGACATCGGCCTCCGAGAGCGCACCGCGCCCGCGAAGCTTGTCGAATACGCTTGCCAGCCGATCGCTCAGACTGTCGAACATCCAATTCTCCCGTCGATGGCCTTGCCGGTCTGAAATACCCGCCAAATGCAAAATCGCCGGCGGGCGAAACCTCGCCGGCCAGCGTGCACCCGTGGATGCTGCCATCGATATGTGTCGAAAACGACGCTCGCCCACTAGCTGCGGGGGGTCCCAAGGTCAAGGTGAAGTGGACTTGGGCCGAGGCGCTCCCTAAGTCACGCGGCGACGAATGACACGCACCTTCCACAAGATGCACGGCCTCGGCAACGACTTCGCGATCTTCGATGCGCGCGAAGAGCCGCTGGCCATGTCCGAGCGCCAAGCCCGGGCGCTGGCCGACCGCCGCACCGGCATCGGCTGCGACCAATTGATCGTGCTCGAGCCGTCGGAGGTCGCGGATCTGAGGATGCGGATCTGGAACCATGACGGCGGCGAGGTCGAAAGCTGCGGCAATGCCTCGCGCTGCGTGGTCGCGCTGACCGGGGCCAAGAGCATCGAGACCGGCGGCGGGGTGATCAGCGGCGGTTTGATGGACGGAAGGGCCGACGGGATCGAGATCGAGGTCGCGATCGCCGAGCCGCGGTTCGGGTGGGAGGAGGTCCCCCTCGCCTATGCGATGGACACGGCCGCTTTGCCGATGGCGTGGGGGGCGCTTGAGAAGCCGATGGCGCTCAGCGTCGGCAATCCGCATCTGGTGTTCTTCGTCGACGACGGCGCGAGCATCCCGATTGAGGGCCTCGGGCCGCTGGTCGAGCATGACCCGGCCTTCCCCGACCGGATCAACGTCAACGTCGCCTATGTCGGGGGAGGCGGCATCCGCTTGCGCACCTGGGAGCGCGGCGCCGGCCTGACGCTGGCGTGCGGCACCGGCGCCTGCGCCACGGCGGTGGCGGCGATCGCGTCGAAACGCGTGGAGTCGCCGGTCAAGGTGACCATGCCAGGGGGCACGCTGACCATCGCCTGGCAGCCCGGCGAACCGATCCGGATGCGGGGGGCCGCGACCTATGTGTTCAAAGGCGAGATCGACCTCGAGGCGCCTTGTCTAGGATTGGGCGCATGAGCGTCGAAACGATCACCCTCGGCTGCCGGCTCAACTTCGCCGAAAGCGAAATGATGAGGCAGCTTGCGCCCAGCGGCGAGGATTGGGTGATCGTCAACAGCTGCGCGGTGACGGCCGAGGCGGTGCGCCAGACCGGCCAGGCGATCCGCCGCGCCCGGCGCGAGCACCCCGCGGCCAGGATCCTCGCCACCGGATGCGCGGTCCAGCTCGAACCGGGCCGCTTTCGCGCCATGCCCGAAGTCGACCGCATCCAGCTGCGCGACTTCACCGCGCCGCTGACCGTTGCCGCCGGTTTCCTGTCGCGGGTGCGCAGCTTCGTCGCGATCCAGACCGGTTGCGACCATCGCTGCACCTTTTGCACCATCTGGCAGGCGCGTGGCCCGAGCCGGTCGCTGCCGTTCGAGGCGATCCGGGTGGCGGTCGCCGCGGAGCTCGGCAAGGGCGCGAAGGAGATCGTGCTCACCGGCGTCGACATCACCAGCTACGAAGGGGGACTCGGTCGGCTGTGCCAGCGATTGCTGGCCGCCGAGCCGCGCCTCCAGCGGCTGCGCCTGTCGTCGCTCGACAGCATCGAGATCGACGACGCCCTGCTCGAGCTGATCGGCGGCGAGCCGCGGCTGCTGCCGCATTTCCATCTGTCGCTGCAGGCCGGGGACGATTTGATCCTGAAGCGCATGAAGCGCCGCCACAGCCGCGCCGACGCGGTGCGCATGGTCGAACGGATCAAGGCATCGCGGCCCGACGCGACGATCGGCGCCGATTTGATCGCGGGCTTCCCTACCGAAACCGAGGACATGGCGCGGGGCAGCCTCGAATTGCTCGACGATTGCGACGTGGTGGCCGCGCACGTCTTTCCTTTCTCAGCCCGCCCGGAGACGCCGGCGGCGAGAATGCCGCAGGTCGAGCGCGAAATCGTCAAGGCGCGGGCGGCGCGGCTGCGCGAAGCGGCGTCGGCGCGGCGGCGTGCCTGGCTGGACGGTCTGATCGGCTCGACCCAGCCCGTCCTGATCGAAAACAACGCCAAGGGGCACAGTGACGGCTTTGCGCCGGTGATTATCGAGGGAGCTTCGCGAGGCGATATCGGCGACGCAAGCATTGTCGCCCGCGACGGCGACCACCTCGTCGGGGTATTTGCATGAGTTGGCTCGACCGCCTGCGCGGCGGGTTCACAAAGACTGCGGCGCGGGTCGGCGAGAACCTTGTCAGCGTAACCAAGCAGGCGGCGCTCGACACCGCGACGCTCGACGATATCGAGGAAGCGCTGATCGCCTCGGACCTTGGGCCCGAAGCGTCGCGCCGGATCCGCGAGGCGATCGCCAGGCAGCGGTTCGAGCAGTTGGACGAGCGGGGCCTGCGCACCATCCTCGCCGACGAGATCGAGACAATCCTCGCCCCGGTCGCCAAGCCGCTGCAGGTGTGGGGCTTCCCCAGGCCCCACGTCGTCCTGGTGATCGGCGCCAACGGCTCCGGCAAGACGACGACCATCGCCAAGCTCGGCCACTGGCTCAAGGAACAGGATTATGGCGTGCTGCTGGCGGCCGGCGACACCTTCCGCGCCGCCGCCATCGAGCAATTGCAGATCTGGGGCGACCGCATCGGTGCGCCGGTGATCGCCGGCAAGGAAGGCGGCGACGCGGCCGGCATCGTGTTCGACGGGGTGCGCCAGGCGACCGAGACCGGCATCGACGTGCTGGTCGTCGACACCGCCGGCCGCCTGCAGAACAAGGCCCATCTGATGGACGAATTGTCCAAGATCCGCCGCGTGCTCGGGCGGATCAATCCCGAAGCGCCGCACGACGTGTTGCTGGTTCTCGACGCCACGACGGGCCAGAACGCACTTGCACAGGTCGAAGTGTTCAGGGACAGCGCCGGCGTGACCGGCCTCATCATGACCAAGCTCGACGGCACCGCGCGCGGCGGCATCCTCGTCGCCGCGGCCGAAAAATTCGGCCTGCCGATCCACGCCATCGGCGTCGGCGAAGGCGTCGACGACTTGCGCCCGTTCGATCCGCGCGCGGTCGCCCGCGCCATCGCCGGCCTGCCCGAATGAGTGACGACCGAATGAGCATTAAAGCCGAACCCGCGGGCGGCGCCCGTCTATTGATCGACCTTGGGCCCCTGCTCGTCTTTTTCCTCGCCAATTTCCTGGCGCCGGTGCCGCCGGCGGCAAAAATCTTCGTCGCCACCGGCGCTTTCATGGTGGCGATGGTCGCGGCGATGCTGTTCTCGGCGATCCGCTACCACCGGATTTCGCCCCTGCTGTGGTTTTCGGGCGTGATGGTGGTGCTGTTGGGCGGGCTCACCATCTGGCTGCACGACGAGACGTTCATCAAGATGAAGCCAACCGTCTATTATTTGCTGGTGGCGGGAATTCTCGCGTTCGGCCTGGCGACCGGGCGACCGCTGCTGAAAGCGGTGCTGGGAAGCACCTATCCCGGCCTCGACGAGCAGGGTTGGGACAAGCTGACGCGCAACTGGGCGCTGTTCTTCGCCTTGATGGCGGTGATCAACGAAAGCGTGTGGCGCAACAGGTCGACCGAGTTCTGGATCGGCTTCAAAATCTGGGGAGCGATTCCCCTCACCTTCCTGTTCGCCTTGGCCAATGTGCCGATGCTGATGCGCCACGGCCTGACCCGTGAAGATGCGGTTCCAGCCGAGCCGGGACCGGTCGAATGAAGGGGCCGGTCGAATGAGCGACCCGATCCTCAGCCTCCGCGGGCTGCGCAAGGCCTATGCCAGCGGCACCGAAGCCTTGAAATCGGTCGACCTCGACATCGAGCGCGGCGAGATTTTCGCGCTGCTGGGGCCGAACGGCGCCGGCAAGACGACGCTGATCAACATCGTCTGCGGGACCGTCACGCCGACCAGCGGCACCGTCCTGGTCGACGGCAAGAACTGGCTCCGCCACTATCGCGAGGCGCGCACCCGGATCGGCCTGGTTCCGCAAGAGCTGACGATGGACGTGTTCGAGCCGCTGATCGGCACGGTCAGCTTCAGCCGCGAACTCTTCGGACGCGCCCCCGACGCCAAGAAGATCGAGCGGATCCTGCGCGACCTGTCCTTGTGGGACAAGCGGAGCAGCATCTTGAAAGACCTGTCCGGGGGCATGAAGCGCCGGGTGATGATCGCCAAGGCGCTCGCCCATGAGCCCGACATATTGTTCCTCGACGAACCCACCGCGGGCGTCGATGTCGAGCTTCGCCGCGACATGTGGGAACTGGTCCGCAAGCTCCGCGAGAAAGGCACGACGATCATCCTCACCACCCATTACATCGAGGAAGCCGAAGAGATGGCCGACCGCGTCGGCGTCATCAACAAGGGCGAGCTGATCCTGGTCGAGGAAAAGCACGCGCTGATGCAGAAGCTCGGGCGCAAGGTGCTGCACCTCCAGCTCGTCGAGCCGCTCACCGCGGTCCCGCCCGAGCTCGCCGAATGGCGGCCGCAGCTCAGCGACGACGGCAACACGCTGATTTACGAATTCGACGCCAAGGCCGAGCGCACCGGCATTCCGTCGCTCCTCTCGGCCATGCGCGACGCCCACATCGCCTTCAAGGATCTCGACACCAAGCAATCGAGCCTCGAGGACATTTTCGTCGGGCTGATCCACGAACAGCGGGATGAGCAGCGGGACGAACTAAGGAGCGCGGCGCAATGAACTGGCGCGGCATTTGGGCGATCTACAAGTTCGAGATGCACCGCTTCCGGCGGACATTGTGGACCGGGCTCGCGGTGCCGGTGATCACGACCTCGCTCTATTTCGTCGTGTTCGGCGCCGCGATCGGCAGCCGCATGAGCGAAATCAACGG
>JBKJYX010000195.1:0-5213 GCA_046715575.1 Sphingomicrobium sp.
ACGAGGTACAGCCGCTCGCGCTCGAATGCTTCCGAGGCTTGGGCAAGCCAGGGCCGCACAGCGTTGTCCGGGGACTGTGTCAGAGCAAGCTCGATCAGCCCGGGATGGCGACCGTGGAGGCCGCACAGAAGGTGCACCGCATCCGCGAGGTCGCGGCCCGCATGCGACCCCGAACCCTCGACCAGCGCGTGGAGATGGGGATGGCGCGCGCATCCGCTGCCGCTGACGCGAGCGAGATGCGCCTCGGCGACGCTGACGGGGTTGCGGTCAATGGACCGGCTGCTCGCCATTCGCTCTTTTCCCTTCACAGGCCTGTACCGCGGTACCCTATTCCGAGGGGACCCTAACCCAAGGGCGTAAAGAGGAGGTTTATGCCGGTGTAAGCTTTCAGAGAGGGAGATTAAGGCAGGTGGAGGCGTCAGGCGGCGTTAGGCGGCGAGAGACTCGCGGTTCGCCTCGCTGTTGGCGGCAAATGCGGGTTCGTTGCCGGCGTCTACCTGCGGTGTCGCGGCGGCCGCGCGCGGCTTCGGGAAGGTCCAGCGTGCCAGCGCAAGGGCAATGCCGAGCGCCAAATAGATGCCGACAATCGCCATCGGGTTCCACAGCACCCCCGCTGCGAACGGCACTCGCAGCCAGTTGGCATTAAAGCCGAACTCTTCACCCAGGCCCTCGCAGACGCCAAACAAGGTGTCGTTGCGGAAAAAAAGGTTGGTCGTTTCGTCTTGCTTAAGAGGGGTGGGAAGGGCGTCTTGCATCATCAACTCCGTGGGTACCGCGAGATGGGATGTTCCCGCGTCGATGCAAGGAATTGAGCAAGAGCTGTGCCAGAATATGAAAATGGCGCTTCTTCAGTGAGTTAGCCTTGTATTGGGCGATTTCCTTCGCGGATGTGTGAGCGAGCGTTCACCGAATGTTGGGAAATGCCGCCAATCGCGGCGCGTAGAAAGCGCGGCCGCAGAAAACTGGCCCGGGTAGGGGCATATTTACACATCCGCGCCAGAATGGACCGGTGGTAATCAGCGCGGGTGGAAATATTTTGCGACGTTCAGCAAGCACGGCAGTCCGGCTAGCCGGCAGCCACCTCATCACGACGTGCGCGACGATGGCGGCGATTTTGCTGTTCGTCGGCCTCGGCAGCCAAATCCTGCCCCGGGCGATCGCCGGGGTGGCGCTTCCCGAATCGGGTGGCAGCCTGCGCCTCGCCTTCATTCTCAATATCGCGATCATCCTGTTCGGATGGCGGCGCTCCAAGGACCTGAAAAACGCGTTGGAGGCCCATGAGCAGGCGGAACGCGCGGCGCATCGCAATGCCAACACCGATCATGCCACCGGGCTAGCCAACCGCCGCGAGTTGCTGCGAACGCTTTCGGAAATGCGTGAGGCGAGACGTTCGGGCGTCTTGCTGCTGCTGGACCTCGATCACTTCAAGCGCGTCAACGACCTTCACGGGCATTCGGTCGGTGACCAGCTGCTGCGCGCCGTCGCCGACGTGCTGAGCGCTACCGCCCCGCCGGGTTCGACCTGCGCCCGGATCGGCGGCGACGAATTTGCCATCCTCCTCGAAAGCGACGGCCGCGCCGCCGCCGAAGAGCTTGGGCAAAAGATTCTTTCCAAGCTGAGCACGCCATTTCGAATCGGCAATATCCAGGCGCAGGTCTCATCTTCGATCGGCCTGGCGATCGTCGATCGCACCGGATCCGAGGAGGCTGTCCTTCGGAAGGCCGACGTCGGGCTCTACGCCGCCAAGGCCGCGGGTCGAAACTGCCTGGCCTGGTTCGACGAGAAGATGGAGCGCGACCTGACGAGTCGGCTCAAGCTCGAAGAAGACATCAGGCGGGGAGTTGAAGCCGGCGAGTTCGTCCCGTTCTTCCAGCCGCTCATCGACCTTGCGTCCAAGGAACTTGTCGGCTTCGAGGCGCTAGCCCGCTGGCGCTCACGCAATGGCGAGCTGCTTGAGCCCGAAAGCTTCCTCGAGGCGGCGGAACGAACGGGCCTCATCGGACCGCTTTCGATGAGCGTGATGGAGCAGGCGCTGACCGACGCGCGCAACTGGCCGGGTCACTTGAAAATCGCCGTCAACGTCTCGCCGATTCAGTTCCGCGACCCGACGCTGGCGTCGCAAATCGTGAAAGTTCTGGCGAGCACGGGTTTTCCCGCCAGCCGGCTGGAAATCGAGATTACCGAAGGCTCGCTGCTTGAGGACCCGGCGCAGGTCTCAACGATCCTCAAGAGCCTCAAGAACCTCGGCATCAGCATTTCGCTGGACGACTTCGGCACCGGCTATGCCTCGCTGTCCCAGCTGCACACCTTGCCGGTGGACCGGATCAAGATCGACAAGAGCTTCATCAACACGCTGGTCAAGAGCGAGCGGACTTCGGCCATCGTCCAGACGATCGCCAGCATGGGTCACAAGCTCAACGTGCCGATTACCGCCGAGGGCGTGGAGTCGGAGCAGATCCGCAGCGAGCTGAGCAAGCTGGGCTGCTCGGAGGCGCAAGGCTGGCTGTTCGGCCGCGCCGTGTCCGCCGATACGGTCCGTTCATTCCTGGAGATGGGTGGCGGCCAGCAGACGACCGAGCATATCGCGGAAGATTATACCGCCAAGTCCGTCGAAAGCCGGCGCCGGAGCAAGTTCGGATCCTAGCCGAGCCGCGTCAGCTAGTTCCGCCGCGCGTCATTTCCCCCGCCAACCCTTCGGCCAGAAACTCTTCGGCGCGGATCGCGAGCTCGGTGCGGCTGCTCACTCCCAGCTTCTCGAAAATCGAGTGGAGGTAGGTTTTGACCGTGCCTTCGGTCACACCCAACTGCTTGGCGATCTCGCGATTGCGCAAGCCGGTGCGGACGAAGCCGATGAGCTGGCGCTCCCGCGGCGTGAGGCCGACGCGGCCGGCCGCGGCCGGCGCCCTGGCCAGCTGTTTCGCCCGCTCGGTCAGCTCGGGATCGATCCAGGGGCGGCCATGACGGACGTGATCGAGGCAGTCGAGCAAGTAGGCGGGGTCCGAATTCTTGAGGACGATGCCCTGCACTTTCAAGGATTTTGCCTCCAGCAGCGCCGTATCGTCGATCGCCGCGGTCAGCAGGACGATGTTCAGTGGCGTCTTGGCCTTTGTCGCGCGGACGCGGCGGAGCACGTCCATGCCATTGCCGCCGGGCATCTGCAGGTCGAGCAGCAGGATGTCGGGACCAAGCCGCTCGACCTCGCGCAGGGTCGCTTCGCCCGTGCCCGCGGTGCCGACGATCTCGAATTCCGTGTCGCGTAGCAGCGCCTCGAGCGCGGTTCGGATCATGGGATGATCGTCGGCGACGAGGATTTTGGTCAACGGCGCCTCCCACCGATCGGGAGCGTGATCGAGACCTTGGTCACGCCCATCCCCCGCGCCATTTCCAGTGCGCCCCCAGCCTGATCGACGCGCTCCGTCAGGGACTGCGGCATGTCCAGGCGCTCGCGGCGCGAGGGAATGGAGGTCACGTCATTGACGATTTCGAGCTTGAGCTCGTTCGCCGTCGCGATGAGCCCGATGGTGACCGACTTGGCCTCCGCATGGCGGACGGCGTTGGCGACCGCCTCGCGCACCAACTGCTGCGCGTCGAGGTAGAGCCGGATGGGGATCGTCAGCTCTTCCGGCCGCGCCTTGACCTCGCAAGCGATATCCCATTGGCGCGCGAGGCGGCCGGCGAGCGCGGCGAGGTCCTTGACCAGATCGTTGAACGCGACCAGCGGCCCGCTGCGCAGCGCGGTGATGATCGAGCGCAGCTCGCGCTGCTCCTGGAGCATGAGCTGATTCAATTCGTCGAGCTCGGGCTCGAATTCGAGGCCTGACGTCTTGGAGCGCTTGATCGCTTCGAGGCGAAAGGCGGCGCCGGCGAGGAACTGAACGACGCTGTCGTGGAGGTCGCGGGCGAGAGTCAGGCGGGACCGGGCTTCGGCGCTGTCCTCGGCCGCTGCAAGCATCGCATGGCGTTGGAGGTGGACCGCGATGTCGCCGGCGATCTGTTCGCCCAGATCGATATGATCGGTCGAGAGGCTGGGGACGCCTTCAAGGAACATCTCTCCCTCGCCGCCGTCCGAATGGACCGGGATGGCGAGGCCTTCGCCCAGCGCCAGGCTGGGCGCGGAATTGGGCGCGATAAGGTCACGCACCGCGAAGTCGATCAAATTGCGATCCGCATCCTTCCGGAGCGCGCGGTTCCTGGCGAAATCGTAGAGGAACGGCGTTGTCACCAGCGCCTGCGTCATGGCGATGCCCGGCACGACGATCTCGGCGAGCTCACCGTCGCGGATGACGATTCCGGATAAGTCGCCGTGGTCCTGGTCGCGCCAGACGAAGATGCCGGCGGACGCGCGAACGCCGCTCATCGCCGCCCGAAGGCTGGTTTCGAGCGGCGATTCATCGAGACTCGGGCGGGCGAGCAGCTCCTCGTCGCGCAAGTGGAAGCGGGCCCGCCACTGGTTGGCGCCGAACCAGATGAAGATCAGCGACAGGATGATGAGATGGCCGGTACGGACGACGAAGCGCTGCGGCTCGAACTGGACGCCCGACTTCACCACCAGCAGCCCGGCGATCAGGTAGAGCAGGGTGAGGAGCATCGCCGTCAGCGCGGTGGCGTGCCAGCCCCAGTGGATGGCCGACGACAGCAGGAGGAACATGAAAAAAGTGAAGAACGGGCTGGTGTAGCCCTCGGTCAACAGGACCAGCAGGGTGAACAGGATGATGTCGACCGCATGCGCCGGCCCGGCCAGCTTGGCGTCGAGCCACCAGTCGTTCCAGGTGGCGAGGAGGACAGCGGCGGCAAAGACGACATAAGCGGCGAGAATGGCATAGGTCGCGACCGGCCCCCGGGTCGGCTGGCTGGCGTCGATCCAGAGCGCGAGCACGAACAGCGTCGCCAGCAGAAGCCGGCCCAGCGCGATGACTCGCCCGGACGGAAGCTGGAATCCCTTCCCCACGAGGGGATTGATATCGCATCCGCGGCGCACCGCCCAGCCGGCAGCACAGGCCGCGCCGTTTCGGCGCAATCCGATGTGTTACAGTCACACTAACTTTCGATGACTGGGGCCGGCGGCGAGCCCTTGGTATTGCCCCCCTCGTCACGTCACGTTTCAAGGGAAGGGGAGCGCGAACCCCGATTTGCGGTCCCCTTCTTTTTGCCTGCAAGGCCCCTTCTTTTTGTCCAGACGAAATTGCGGGCGGCAGGCCGCGCCGCCAGCCCCA
>JBKJYX010000196.1:0-3869 GCA_046715575.1 Sphingomicrobium sp.
CAGGACGTGGTGGCCGATGCGATGACGGTGGAGGCCGTGCCGGCATTCGACGAACGCGGCCGGCCCTATGCCGTGGACACGATCAAGGCGATGCATACGACCATGCAGACCTTGGGGCGGATCGCCATCATCACCGGTCTGGTCGCGGTTGCGGCCCTCAACATCTGGATGTTCACCGGCGTTGCCGAAATGTCGGCGGACGCCAAGACGGCAATCTATGCCCGGGTCTATCTGCTCGCCTTGTTCATCCCGGCAATATCGGTGCTCGGGGTCACGCTCGCCAGCGTCTCCCGGCATCGCCAGGCCGCGCAGTTGCGGCGCCAGGGGTTTGGCCCGAAGCAGGTCGCGGCGATGCTTGCCGCCCATCCGGGGGAAACCCGCCCCAATTGGTGGATCATCGGCGGCGGCGCGGCCTTCGTCGCCTTCACGGTGGCCACCAGCCTCGCGGCCATACCGTTCAATCAGGAGATCGTGTTTATCGGCTCGATGGCGATCGTCCTGTTTCTGATGCGCCAACTGATCAGCGAACTCCCGCCCGATGTCCGCGGCGCGCTGGTGGGAACGGCGGTCATCATCTTCGTCTTCCGCGCCGTCCCGTTACCCGGACCCGGAGCGACCTGGTGGGAAATCGACATTCTCGGGTTCGATCAGCAGTTCCTAGCCATACTCACCCTTGCCACCGCGTGCCTGGCATTGATCGGGATGATCGTCCTGCGGCCCCTGATGGCAAGGCGGACGATCGCCGATATTGTCATCATGCTCACCATCGCCGCCGGGATCCTCTCGTTGCCCAATATCGGGCTCTATTACGGATTGCACGAATGGACGATGCGGCATTCGAGTGGCTTCGTCGATGCGCGATTCATTGCCGTTCTCGATACCGCCCTGGAGTCTCCCTTGGCCCAGATTGCTATGATTCCGATGCTGGCCTGGATCGCGCAGAACGCACCAACGCATCTCAAGGCGACGTTCTTCGCCGTGATGGCCTCCTTCACCAACCTCGCGCTGTCGGCGAGCAGCCTGGGCACAAAATATCTCAATCAACTCTTTATCGTCGAACGGGACGTTCGCGATCGCGCCAGCGGCGCAATCATGGTTCCCGCCGATTACGGCGCATTGGGGTGGCTGCTGATCACGGTCACGGCAATCACCGTCCTGCTGCCGGTGATCACGATCACTGCCGTGCAATGCTCGCGGCTGCGGACAAGACAGTGATGGCCAGCGTCCGCTGCCGCCAGCATTGTAGCGCACTGCTCGATCCGGTCTCCTGCCGTGCGTGGCATGATGCGGCCATGAGGCAGATCAAGTAGTCCCGGGTTGTGCCGGCGGATAGTGTGCAGAGGGACGGAAGAAGGGGGCGTTATGCGCTTTGTTGTGGCTCTGGGCGGCAATGCCCTGCTGCGCCGGGGCGAGCCGATGACCCTGCCGGCGCAGCGCGCGAATGCGCGGATCGCGGCCACTGCGCTTGCGGCGATCTGGTCGGGCCATGAGCTGGTGGTCACGCATGGCAACGGACCGCAAGTTGGCCTGCTGGCGTTGCAGGCGGCGGCGGATGATCCCGTGCCACTCGATATGCTGGGTGCGGAAAGCGAAGGCATGATCGGCTACATGATTGAGCAGGAGCTGCGCAACGCGCTGCCGCCGGACACCGAACTGGCCAGCTTGCTGACTATGGTGGAGGTGGACCCGTGCTCGCCCGCGTTCGCCGCACCGACGAAATTCATCGGCCCGGGCTATGACCGGGGCGAGGCCAATCTACTAGCCGGTGCACGCGCCTGGTGCTTTCACCAAGAGGGCACACGTTGGCGTCGCGTCGTACCTTCACCACTGCCACGGCGTGTCCTGCAAACCGCGCCGATCCGTTGGTTGCTGGAACGCGGCGCCATCGTCATCGCTGCCGGGGGCGGTGGTATCCCTGTGGTGCGCAATGGCGATGGCGTGTTGCATGGCACGGAGGCGGTGATCGACAAGGATCATTGTTCTGCCCTTCTCGCACAGGAACTGGATGCTGATTTTCTGTTGCTAGCAACGGATGTGGAGGCGGTATTCCTGGATTGGGGATTGCCGACAGCGCGTGCCATCCGAGCGACAACGCCTGACGCGCTGGCGGCGCATGAATTTCCCGCCGGCTCGATGGGCCCGAAGGTGGAGACTGCTTGCGGCTTCGTCCGTCGCACCGGCAAGTCCGCCGCGATCGGCGCCCTGTCTGATTTGCCCGCGATCATGCGTGGTGAATCCGGCACGATCATCAACAGCGCAGGAGACTGAATGCGATGTCCCGCCTGGCCCCCATCACGGTCCGTCGCGTCGTAATTCTGGGCGCGGCCGGGCGCGATTTTCATGTCTTCCAGACGGTCTATCGTGACGATCCCTCCTTCGTGGTCGTTGCCTTTACCGCGACACAGATCCCCTACATCGCCGGCCGGCGGTTTCCGGCCGAGTTGGCTGGACCGCTCTATCCCGACGGCATTCCGATCCGGCCAGAAGAAGAGTTGGAGAGCATTTGCCATGAGCATCGCATCGATGACGTGGTGTTCGCCTATAGCGACGTGCCGCACCCGCACGTCATGCATCTCGCTTCCCGCGCCCTCGCCACCGGAGCGGATTTTTGTCTGTTGGGCCCGGCGCGCACCATGTTGGCATCGGCACGCCCGGTGATCGCGGTCACGGCATTGCGAACGGGAAGTGGAAAGTCACCGGTGGCGCGCTGGCTGGCGAAACGGCTGCGCGACGCGGGGCACAAGGTGGCGGTGATCCGCCACCCGATGCCCTACGGCCAGTTGCTGCGCCAGCGCGTGCAGCGTTTCGCCACCTGCGCCGATCTCACGGCGGCGGACTGCACGGTGGAAGAACGCGAGGAGTATGAGCCGCATATGGCGCTCGGCACTGTCGTGTTCGCCGGCGTTGATTACGCGGCGATTCTGCGCGCCGCCGAAACCGAGGCCGATCTCCTGGTCTGGGATGGCGGGAACAATGATTTTCCCTTCATCCGGCCCGATTTGCAGATCACCGTTGCCGACGCGCTGCGCCCGGATCAGGTGACAACGCACCACCCCGGGGAGGCGGTCGCACGCATGGCGGATATTCTGCTCATCAACAAGATCGGCGCGGCGCCGGCCGCCGACGTGGCGGTGCTGACCGAACGGCTGCGCGCGATCAATCCGATCGCCGCGATCGCGCGCGGCGATCTGCCGATCCGCCTGGACGATCCCGCAGCCGTGCGCGGCCGGCGCGTGCTGGTGGTGGAGGATGGGCCGACCGTGACGCATGGCGGCATGGCCCACGGCGCCGGCTTTGTCGCCGCCATGGCGGCCGGAGCGGGCGAAATCATCGATCCGCGGCCATTCGCCATCGGCACGTTGCGCGATACCTACACAGCTTATCCGCATCTCGGCCCGGTATTGCCGGCCCTGGGCTACAGCACGGCGCAATTGCGGGAACTGGCGGAGACAATCGGGCGCGCCAATGCGGAAATCGTCGTGTGCGCCACGCCAGCCGACATCGCGGCATTGATCCCGATCGCTTGCCCCGTGGTGCGGGCGCGCTATGACTTCGTCGAGGATCCGTCAGCGCCGCTGACCACTTTGGTGGATGCCTTTCTCGCCCACATGATCCGGGTCTGATCAAACCTCGGTACCGAGCTGATCCAGCGCCTCCTCCAGCGCCACGACACGGACAACGGACGCGTACCATTCGGCCAGTCGCACATAATTCCCGACGAACCAGTTCAACGCCGTCTGCACCCGCACGAACGCCATTGCTACCAGCATCATCTCGCCAAGCGACATGGAACCGTCGAGATATTTCGATGCCACCAGCAGCAGCGGTACCACCGGGGCGATGATCGTATTGCCATAGGTGATCCGGGT
>JBKJYX010000197.1:0-4926 GCA_046715575.1 Sphingomicrobium sp.
GGCAATGACCTCGATGTCCTCGCTTTTCATCAGGCTGATCGCGAGGTTGGACGGGGTTCCGCCGAACAAATCGGTGAGGATGATCGCGCCATCGCCCAGGTCGACGTGCGAAATCGCCTCGGCGATGTCCTTGCGCCGCGCTTCCATGTCGTCATCCGGGCCGATGCAGATCGCCTCGATCTGCTCTTGCGGCCCGACGACATGCTCCATCGCGGTGATGAACTCGGCCGCGAGGCGGCCGTGCGTCACCAGCACTAGTCCAATCATCCGCTCAACTCGCCTCCACTGGCCCTCGTCCGGCATTTCCCTCGACGGTGCTGCTCGGCCCGGACCCCAGGTCCCGGTGCCGGACATTCGGAGAAAAGCCCGCCCTTCGCAATCGTTCCGCCATTTCAACGGCAGCGGCTACGGAGCGATGCCGCCCCCCGGTGCAGCCGAAAGCCACCGTCAGATAGGTTTTGCCGGCGGCCCAGTAGCGGGGAATCCAGTCGATGAGAAGCGCTTCGATGCGGTCCATGGCCGGAACCCAGGCCTCGTCCTGCCCGATATAGGCGCGCACCGGCTCGTCGAGACCGGTCAGCGGCCGCAGCTCGTCGACCCAATGCGGGTTGACGATGAACCGCAGGTCGAACACCAGATCGGCGGTGCGCGACATTCCCCGGGCGAAGGCGAACGAGGTAATCGTCAGCACCGGCTGGGCGACGTCGCCGCCGTAGCGCCGCCGGAGCTCGTCGCGCAGTTCGGCGGGGGACAAGTCGGTGGTGTCGAGCACGCTTTCGGCCGCGCTGCGCAACGGCGCGGTGAAGTTGCGCTCGCGGGCGATGCCGTCTTCGGCCGGACGGTCGGGCGCCAGCGGGTGGCGGCGGCGGGTCTCGTCGTAGCGCCGGCTGAGCTCGGCCCCGGAGCAGTCGAGATAGAGGATTTCGGGGGCGACGCCGTCGATCGAATGGACGATGGCGGGCAGGGCGGCGGGATCGAAGCCGCGGCTGCGTGCATCCATGCCGACCGCGATCGGCACCTGGCGTCCGCCGGTCAGCCCCTGGCCGACATAGTCCTTGAGCATCAGGGCCGGGAGATTCTCGACGCAGTCCCAGCCCATGTCCTCGAGCGCATCGAGGACGGTCGATTTGCCGGCCCCCGACATGCCGGTGACGAGCAGCAGGCGCGGCCGGGGACGCTGACCCTGCCGCTCTTCGCTCACCGGAGCTTGAGGCCCATTCGATCGAGTGCCACGGCGACCTTGGAAGGGGCCGAGGCGGCCATCGCGTCGATACTGACCAGCGGCAGCGAAACCCCGAGGATCGGCCGTTTGCGGCTGTCATCGGGCATGCGCCCGATGTCGCTGGTAAGCTCGACCAGCAAGGCGACCGGCATGTCGCCGGCATGGTCCATCTCGACGATGCCGATGCCGCGGATCTCGAGCTTGCCGGCGATATTCGGCGGCGTCGACGCGATCAGCCGGTCATCTTCCCGACGGACGATGGTCTGGTCGTCGCTGACCAGCGTGAAGCCGCGGTCGAGCAGGCGCAGCGTCAGGTCGGACTTGCCGGAGCCCGACGGGCCGGTGATCAGCACCGCGCGGCCATCGATGGCGACGGTACTGGCGTGGACGGTCTCGGATGAGAGGCGCGGCGGGTTCATGGCAGGGGCGCCGCCGGCAAGCTGATGGTGAAGCGCGCTCCCGAAGGCGCGTCGTCGCGGTCCTGCACGTCAATCTCCCCGTCGTGGCCTTCGACAATTGCCCGGGCAATCGCAAGGCCGAGTCCCGAATGGCGACCGAAATTTTCGCCTTCGGGCCTTACTGAGTGAAATCGGTTAAAGATCGCTTCACGGGCTTCGTCGGGAACGCCGGGCCCTTCATCGTCGATTCGGATCAGCACCTTGTCGCCCACCCGGGTGGCGGCGATCTCGACCAGGCCGCCGGGCGGCGAGAAACTGATCGCATTGTCGATGATGTTGTTGATCGCCCGCGCCAGCCGATCGGGCTTGCCGAGCACTACCGTGCTCGCGCGCCGCGGCCGGGCGAAGGCAATGCGGGCATCGCCTTTCTCGCGGCGGGTCTCCCAGCTCGCCACCAATTGCTCGATCAGCGGGCCCAGGTCGACGACCTCGAACGTCGCCCGGGCAAGCTCGGCATCGGTGCGCGCGGCTTCGCTGATGTCGCCGATCAGCCGGTCGAGCCGAAGCACATCGTCGCGCGCCACCTCGATCAGCCGTTTCTGCAACGTCGGGTCGTCGATCCGGTCGAGACTGTCGAGCGCCGACCGCAAGGACGCCAGCGGGTTCTTGAGCTCGTGGGTGACGTCGGCGGCGAATGCTTCGATATTATCGATCCGCTGCCGCAGCGACTGGCTCATGTCCGAAACGGCCCTCGCCAGCAGCCCGATTTCGTCGGTCCGGGAGGGCAGGCGGGGAACCTTGACCTCCCGCGCCCGGCCCAGCCGAACGCGATGCGCGGCGAGCGCCAGGCGGCGCAGCGGACGGACAATCGTCCGGGCAAGGAAGAGCGACAGGAGCACCGACAGGATCGTCGCCATCGTCATCGCCACAACGAGCGCCGAGCGCTGGCTGCGCACGGTGCGGGTGAAGCTGCGATCGTTGTCGGTAATCAGCAGGACCTGGTCGCCGACCGCTGCCGCCGCCGAGAATACCGGGGTGAGGTCGGGGGCATTTCGGACCTTGGTCGTGGCCGCGCCAGTCGTCTGGGTCCCGAGGGCTTCCGGCCACGACTGCAACCGGTCAAATTTTGGTTCGGCGAAATCGTCCAGTGGGCTCGCTCCGACCAGGGCGTTGAACGCGCGGTCGAGTGTTCGGGCGGCATTCTTCTGCCACCCCTGCGATTGGGGATCGACCAAGCGATAGGTTGGGCCCATCATTCGCCAACTGTCCGCGACCAGTTGCCCACCGGGCGCATAGAGTCGGATGCGGCTGCCGGTAGACTTGCCAATCGAGCCCAGCGCCGGTGGTCTCGCGGCGGGTGGGATCTGAGTGAGCGCTGCCGCCGTTACCACTGCTTCCAACTTGGTCTGCCGGACGCGCTCCTTGCTCAGGCGATTGCGGAAGGCGTCGAGATAAATGATGCTGAGCGCGAGCAGCAGCAAAGTGAGGATGTTCACCGCGAGGATGCGGTAGGTGAGGGTCCACCGTCCCGACCAGCTCAGGACGAGGTCGCTCCCTTCGCTCTCGGTCGAAGCGTCACCCGTCTCAGAGGCGTCACTCATCGTCAAAGCGGTAGCCGACTCCATAAAGGGTCTCGATCGCGTCGAATTGCGGATCGACGGTCCGGAACTTGCGCCGGATGCGCTTGATATGGCTGTCGATCGTGCGGTCGTCGACATAGACGTCGTCCTGATAGGCGATGTCGAGCAATTGATTGCGGCTTTTCACCACCCCCGGCCGCTGCGCCAGGGCTTCGAGGATCATGAATTCGGTCACCGTCAGGGTGACGTTCTTGCCGGCCCACAGCACCTTGTGCCGGGCGGGATCCATAGTCAGCCTTTGGCGCACCAGCAGCGGCGCCTCGGGCTCGTCGCGGGTTGTGCTGGCCTCGCCCATGGCAAGCTCCTGGCGGCGCAGGATCGCCCGGATGCGCGCGATCAGCAGCCGCTGCGAGAAGGGCTTGGCGATATAATCGTCGGCCCCCATCGCCAGGCCCAGAGCTTCGTCGAGCTCATCGTCCTTGGACGTCAGGAAAATCACCGGCATCGAGCTGGTTTCGCGTAAGCGGCGAAGCAGCTCCATCCCGTCCATGCGCGGCATCTTGATGTCGAAAACGCCTAAATCCGCCGGGTTTTCGGCGAAGGCCTTGAGCGCCGTGTCGCCGTCCGAATAGACGCGGGTGATGAAGCCCTCGGCCTGGAGCGCGATGGATATCGACGTGAGGATGTTGCGGTCGTCGTCGACCAGCGCGATCACTTGGCTCATCAATCGCCTTTGGGGCAGCTTTTGCAGTAAACTTGGGGCTTAGCCAGCGGTTTGGCTCGAAACAAGCGGAGCGCGCTGCCTGCTTTGACCCCGAGAGTTCTTCGGGTTTATAGGCGCATTTCGCATGCATTGGCATTATGAAGGGGACGGCTGAGTGACCGACCGGATTCCAAGGACCGGACTCGAGGCGCAGGGCATCAGCACGGCGGCCGAGATCCACTGGAATCTGACCACCGCGCGGCTCGTCGAGCACGCGGTGCGCCGAGCGGAAGGGTCGCTCGCCAAGGATGGCCCGCTGGTTGTCCAGACCGGCCAGCATACCGGGCGCAGCGCTAACGACCGCTTCATCGTCCGCGATTCCACCAGCGAGCGCACGGTGTGGTGGGGCAAGTCCAACCGGCCGATGGACGGCGAGGCCTTCGATCGGCTGCACCATGACTTCCTCGAGGCGCTCGGCACCAAGGACAATTTGTTCGTCCAGGACCTCTACGGCGGGTCGCAGGAGGAGCACCGCGTCCGCGTCCGCGTCATCAACGAGCTGGCCTGGCACAATCTGTTCATCCGCACGCTGCTGGTGCGCCCGGAAGCGGACGAGCTGGCGGATTTCGATCCCGAATATACGATCATCGACCTGCCGAGCTTCAAGGCCGATCCCGACCGTTACGGCTGCCGGAGCGAAACGGTGATCGCGGTCAACCTCGAGAAGAAACTGATCCTGATCGGCGGCACGGCTTATGCCGGCGAGATGAAGAAGTCGGTGTTCGGCTTGCTCAACTTCCTGCTGCCGCCGCACGGGATCATGCCGATGCACTGCTCGGCCAACATTGGTCCGGACGGCGACACCGCGATCTTTTTCGGGCTGTCGGGCACCGGCAAGACGACGCTGTCGGCCGACCCCAACCGCACTTTGATCGGCGTGGATGAGCTCGGCTGGTCGGACAACCACGTGTTCAACTTCGAGGGCGGTTGCTACGCCATGATGATCCGGCTGTCGGCGGAGGC
>JBKJYX010000198.1:0-36757 GCA_046715575.1 Sphingomicrobium sp.
CTTGCCGCAGTCGACCGGCAGAATCCGCCGGCGTCGCGCGGCTTCTATGAAAGCCGGCACAATATTTCGCTGTCGACGACCTTCAAGGAGCAGTTCCTGGCCGATCTCGACACCACGTTCGGGTTTAGCTTCGTCGCCCGCTCGGGTCGTCCCTACAGCCTGACGTTCAATGGCAGCGGCGTGTTCAACGATTTCGCGTCGGGCAGCAACAATTCGCTGATCTATCTGCCGACCGGCACTTCCGACCCGAACATCTCCCCAACCTCCAACGCGGCGGCGGTGCAGCAGCTGGTCGATTTCGCAAGCGGCCTCAAATGCGCGCGCAAATATATCGGCAGCACAATCCCGCGTAACACCTGCACCAACGAGTGGTACTACGACCTCGACTTGCGATTCTCGCAGGAGCTGCCGGGCCTGTCGCGTCTCACCGGGATAGGTGGCGCGCGGGATTCGATCCGGATCTATGCGATGTTCGACAACTTCCTGAACCTGCTCAAGGACAGCTGGAACGTGCAGTACCGGCGCAATTTCGCCGCTCTCCAGGTGATCGGCAACACGTCCTCGGCCGGGGTCGACGCGCAGGGGCGCTACATCATCACCGCGCTCCCGAACGCTCAAACGACGCAGGAGCGTTTCGATGCCGACCGCTTCATCAACGTTTCGTCGTCGCTGTGGCGGATCAAGGTCGGCATCAGCTACAAGTTCTGAGCATGGCTTGCTTGGCCTCGGCAACGAGGGCCTAAAGGCGAGCGAAAAGAGGGCGGTGCTTCCATCGGGAGCGCCGCCCGCCGTTTGCTTTGGCTAAGTGCTGGCTGGGGCGGCAGGATTCGAACCTGCGAATGCCGATGCCAAAAGCCGACGTAAATGGCGGTTTCTCGCTATTATCTGTGCGGAATGGGAGAATTGTCCACATAGCAAAAACAACAACTTAGAGAAATGCTGCGGAATGAAGCCTACCCAAAAAAATGCTTCTCGCCGCCATGGTGGATTGAGTCACAGGAGCGATAACCCCGTGCCAATGCTCGCCGCAAGTACGAGCATGCTTGCTCCGAGTGCCAAGGCGGCGCTCTTACCGCGACCACGGGCATAGGCGATCGTAATACCAAGCTTTACAGCCATATTGGCTAGGATGGTGCCGCCCAAGGCGAGCGCCGCGAGACCAGGCGAGATCGCGCTAGGCTTCAAACCACCGACTGTCACGATCGCAGCGTCTACATCGAGGCTGCCCATAATGAGGATGAGAATAGCGATCCCCTCCTGGCCGAAGCGGCCCTCCGCCCAGCGGGCTGCGACAGCTGCCGCTGCGACAAACAACACGAATCCAAGTGCTGGAATTAAAGCTATGGGATTGCCTGGAGGGGCTGGCCCCTCCTGCGTTGGCGCTTTGCGATAGAGCCAATATCCAGCCAAGGCACCCACCAGCAGCGCAGGCAGGATCAGGATCGAGAATGGCACAAGTACAGACGTTGCGAGGATCGCGACGAGGGCCAGCACGCGCAGGTACATGATAGCACTTGCGAGCGCGATCCCGGCCGGCTCCGGGCCGCCACCCTTCCCTGATCCAAGACGATGGGCGAGTGACTGAGTGACAGCGGTGGAGCTGTAGGCGCCGCCAATCAATGCGGTAACAATCGTGCCGTGCCGGGCTCCAAATATCCGATTGGCAACGTGGCCCGCGAAAGAAAAGCCGGTGACGAGCATCACTACTAGCCACAGCTTCTGGGGATTCCATGCTTCGTAAGGCCCGTAATTGCCGCTGGGGAGAAACGGCAGTACCGCGCAGGCAATCACTGCATACCGCGCGAGGGCTTTGACATCCGCTTCATCGAGACGGTCAATGAAGCCGTGTGCTTCGGAGCGCAGCGCCAGGACCAAGGTCACAAGAGCCGCTCCAGCGACTGCAAGCGAGGGATTCCCGACCCCCGCCATGAAGCCAAGAGCGATCGTGAGTAGCCCCGCAACCGCACTAGTCGCGTCCGGGCTATTGTCGTCTTTGACGCGGCTCGCATAACCGACAGCGATTACTGCTACCGATGCGGCTATCACTGCTCCGGCGGCCAGGTGATAGCCGGTGCGGCTTGTGAGGCCGGCCACGCCAGCGAGCAACCCCAGCAACGTAAAGGTGCGCACGCCGGCGACCCGGTTACCCTCGCGCACTCTGCGCAGTTTCCATCCACGCTCAATGCCGATCAACAGGCCCGCGGCCAAAGCGGCGCCAACCGCTAGCGCTTGTTCAGACCACGTCATCGAAGAAGTGCAATCCGCTGCAATCCGCTTACCTAATATCAGGCCTCGCTCAACATCATCGAAGCGATGATGGTCGCCATAAAGGCGTAGCTCATTGAGAACAGCGCCAAGGCACTCGCGGCCCAACGCGCGCCGGTAAGTCGATAAATCAAAAATCCTGACACCATGAGCTGGACCGCTAGAAACGCCACAAGTGCCGCGCTAGGCACTTCTGCACCCAGATAACGCGAATAGCTCATCAAGGCGGCTGCGGATCCGGCTGCTGATGCAATCCCGACTACCTTCTTCACGAACATCAGGCTTCTCCTCAAGCTGATCTGGGAAGCTGTCGATCAGGACCGCAAAATGACATACGTGTTTACCCGGAGGATCGCTTAACCCGCACTATCTTGGTCATTCTATTCGAGAGAAGTTGGCAAGGTTCTCCATCCAGTTTCATGGCTTCAGCCCGGGACCATCTTCGATAACGGTGAGCTCCGTGCCGGTCGTGCCGGCCCTGAGCGAATCCGCAGTTACGACGATTGTGGTCCCAGGCTGCACGATCGCCGACACTGCACGCCTGAAATCGTCGGAAGCAATGAAGCGCTGCCACTCCCCACGAGGAACATCTTGCAGGACGTGCGACTTCGACGAGAGCTGAACCCGGATCCAATGCTGCCCTTGCTCATCCACGCTGCGAAGAGCGTACGCCCAGGTACCGTTGACAGGCCCCTGCACGGCGACTGGTGCAGTGCCGATGACGACGCCATTGCGCAGAACAATCGCAGCTTTGTCGGTCGCGCTAACGATTATGGACACTGGCCCGGAAGGCGATTTTTCCGGATTCCACTGCATTTTCGCCGACTGTGGAGCGGCCTTGCCAGACGGGGCGAGTGCAAGCTCTGGCGTCGGCGCGACAAGCGGTGTCGCGGGCTGGTTCGTAATCACCACCGTCATACCAACGTGAGTGGCACCGTAAAGGAGACGCGCAAAACCAAGCGGCAGGCGAATGCACCCGTGCGAGGCTGGATAGCCGGGGAGCTGTCCGGCGTGTAAGGCTACCCCACGCCAAGTCAGCCGCTGCATATAGGGCATCGGTGCGTTGTCGTAAGTTCTGGAGTAATGCTCGACGCGCTTCTGCAGGATCGTGAAAACGCCTGTCGGAGTGCGGTAGCCTGATCGGCCGGTCGACGCCGTAGAAGCCGCGATCGGAACGCCGTTCCGAAACAGTACCGCTCGTTGCGTAGTCACATTTACAATCAGTAGAGTTGGGCCGCTTGGAGCGATCTCAGGAGCCCACACATATTCGCCCGGTCGAAAGCGCAGAACGCTCTTCACGACTGAACCAGAGGTCAAATCGACTTGCTGTGAAAGTGCAGCGCTGCTGCCAACCAGCAGAGCCACCAAGGACACGAGTAGTCGTTTCATCGGGGCTGTTCGCTGACCATTGGCGGAGCGTCGCAGGACCAGCGGATACGGTCGTTACGCAATTGTGCGTAAGGCGGGACTTTCCGCAAGCATCAGGAATAATACGGAGTGCGCCAAAGCGACTGATGACAGTAAACCGCCCGCAGAGGAAGATCGAAATGCGCTACATTCAGCCCGGCAAGGCCGCCCTTGCAGTCGGAATGGTTCTTGGCCTGTACCACCTCATGTGGATCACGCTCGTAGCAACTGGCTTGGCCAAGCCGTTCATGGATTTCGTTTTAAGACTGCACTTCATCAGTCTCGACTTCTCGATCGCTACGTTCGCCGCGTCCACTGCAGCTCTGCTCGTCGGGCTGACTTTCGTGCTTGGCGCGGTGTTCGGCTTCATTTTCGCGTTGATCTGGAATTGGTTGACGGGAGCTCGCGACAAAGCGGTGCCATCGACCGATCCACTATTCAGCCGCTGAGGAAACAGAGTCCGCGGTCAGTAACATTGCGTATTCTGGATTACGTCGATGCGGGCATAGTAAGTTTATGAATTGGCACACAATACGCCTGGAGCTCGACGGAACGCGAGAGTTTCCCACGGGCTCGGTGAGCCGCGGATTCCTGCTGCGTTTGCCGCTTGAAGAGGATGGATCGATCCGCGAAACCGAAATCGCTAAAAATCCGGCACGAGCAACGGTGCGTCGCTTCTGGGCAACCGAAGCGGACCGGTCCGGTCACATTGAGCATGCCAATGGTTCACTTGTATTCAGTTGCGCAGGACTAAATGGCGCATCGTCATTCAGCCTCCCGAGCCAGCCGATCCGGCTAGGTGAGCAAATTGTCCTTGAGACGCAGGAAGGAAGCAGACTGCCGTTTCGCGTCGCAGGCGTCAGGCAGACTGGCTGAAAAGCGCGGACCAGATCATGGATTTTGGCCCGTGCCACGCTACAGTGCGCTGGTCATGTCGCCGTCCAAGGTTTCCCTGCCTTTAGAGGCACACGACAGCGAGGCGCATCTGCGCTCGATTCTGGCCACCGTCCCGGACGCGATGATTGTCATCGACGAACTGGGCTTCATCCTGTCGTTTAGCGCTGCTGCGGAAAAGCTCTTCGGCTTTAGTGAGGCTGAAGTGGTCGGCGAGAATGTATCGATGTTGATGCCGTCGCCGGACCGGGAACGCCATGATGGTTATCTCGAGCATTATCGCCGAACCGGCGAGCGAAAGATCATCGGTATCGGACGCGTCACCAGCGCGCGGCATCGCGATGGTTACACATTCCCGATCGAGCTCTCGATCGGCGAGGCACGGCTGGGCGACAAGCGGATTTTCACGGGCTTCATCCACGACATCACTCATCGCCAACAGACCGAGATGCGGCTGCAGGATTTGCAGTCGGAACTGGCCCACGTCGGCCGGGTCAGTGAAATGGCCACGCTCGCTTCGTCACTGGCCCATGAATTGAATCAGCCGCTCACCGCTGTCGCCAACTATTGCGAAACGCTTCGAGACTTACTCGCGTCCCGGCCGGATGACGATACTTTGGTCCTTGTTCGCGAGGCGCTTGATGACGCTACCAGTCAGGCCCTTCGGGCGGGTCAAATCGTCCGCCGACTGCGCGAATTCATGAGCCATGGCGACATAGAACGACAAAGTGAGAATCTGCCGCGCCTTGTCCAGGAAGCGAACGCACTCGCGCTGGTCGGATCGCGCGAATACGGGATCGAGGTGCATGTTCAACTCGATCCGAGCGCCGAAGAAGTGTTTGTCGACCGGATCCAGATTCAGCAGGTACTCTTCAACCTCATCCGTAACGCCATCGACGCGATGATCGAGAGCCCGGTGCGAAGTCTCACGATCCAGACCGTTTCCGAACCCTCGGAGTTTATCAAAGTGAGTGTGGAGGATAGTGGATCCGGTATCAGTGCGGCGGTCGCGTCTCAGTTATTTCAACCATTTGTAACGTCCAAAACGCATGGCATGGGCATCGGACTATCGATCTGCCGGACGATTGTCGAAGCCCATGGGGGCCGCATATGGTTCGAGCCGGCGCCCGATGGAGGCACAATTTTCATCTTCACCCTTCCAACGGCGGAAACGGCATGACCAGCGAATCCGAATTGCGGTTTGTGCACTTGGTTGATGATGACGAAGCGATTCGCCGCTCAGCCAGCTTCATGCTCAAGACTTCAGGGTACCAGGTGCAGGCCTACGAATCTGGATTGGAGTTGTTGAAGAGCGCTGGGGGACTGCGCCAGGGTTGCATCCTGCTCGACGTCCGCCTCCCGGGCATGGACGGGCTTGAGGTCCAGCAGGCGCTAAAGGCCAAGGGCGTCGCATTGCCGGTCATCATCATGACGGGGCACGGAGATATCACTCTTGCTGTCAGGGCCATGAAGGCTGGCGCCATCGATTTCATCGAAAAGCCATTCGAAAAGGCGGTGCTGCTGTCGTCCATTGAGCTTGGGCTTGAAAGGTTGAAACGCTCCGAACTGGACAGTGAGCGCACCAGTGATGCGGCCGTCAGGCTGAAAGTGTTAACCCCTCGGGAGCGCGACGTCCTGGATGGCCTCGCCAAAGGCCTGCCGAACAAAACCATCGCATACGACTTGGGTATCAGCCCGCGAACAGTCGAGATCCACCGCGCCAACCTGATGACAAAACTAGGGGTGCGCAGCCTGTCCGAAGCGCTGCGCATTGTCTTTGCCGCGCAAGGCAGCTGACGGGCGGCCCGCAGGCCAAATAAGCGATTATTCTGAGCAGCTGAGCTCGCGCTGTGGCTGACTTTCGACAGTGGGCGGCAATTCAACGCAGTGAACCGGGCGTCCTGATTTTTCGAATGCGTCGAGGTTGGCGATCGTAGTCTCCGCGATGTTGGTCAGCGCTTCGACCGTAAAGAATCCCTGGTGGCCCGTCACAAGGACATTTGGAAAAGTCAGCAGACGCGCGAAACTGTCGTCGAGAATCGCGCTGGCTGAGTGATCGTCGAAAAAGAAATTCTCTTCTTCCTCGTAGACATCGATGGCGAGGCCGGCGAGGCGCTGTCGCTTGAGGGCGCCAATCACCGCCTGCGTGTCGATAACGGCGCCGCGGCTAGTGTTGACGAGGATCGCGCTGGGTTTCATTCGGTCTAGCGCTTCCGCATCAATTAGATGCCGTGTCGCCCGATCCAACGGGCAGTGCAGGGTCACCAGGTCCGCGCGAGCCAACAGCTCTTCCAGCCAAACATACTCGACGCCCGTCGCTTCGCACTCGGAGCGGCGGATAGGGTCAACGGCCAATACCTTGCATCCAAAGCCGATCGCGATCCGAGCGACGATACAACCGATGGCTCCAACCCCGACGATGCCAACCGTTTTGCCTGCAAGGTTGAAGCCCAAAAGCCCATCCAAAGAGAAATTGCCTTCACGGACACGGCTATAGGATCGATGAATCTTGCGAACGAGCGACAGGATCAACGCGAACGTGTGCTCGGCCACCGAATTCGGCGAATAGGCCGGGACACGCCCAACCGCGACTCCGTGAGCCCGCGCAGCACTCAGATCGACGTTGTTGAAGCCGGTGGCGCGCAGCACGACCAAGCGTACGCCGCAATCGGTCAATTGCTCGAGGACGCCGTTGCCGACATCGTCATTGGCAAAAGCGCACACGGCGTCAGCACCTTGGGCAAGCTGCGCCGTCTCTGCTGACAGCCTCGGCTCGAGATAACGCAGCTTGTGAACGCCCTTAGTATTCGCGGCATCAAGAAACTGCCGATCATATGGTTTGGTGCTGAAAACCGCGACTTTCACTGGAACACCACCCAGCGTCAGCGCGCGATGACAATGGGCACGGTCGAGCCACTCAACATCGTCCTGGTGACACCGCCAAAGACGAATTCAGAAATGCGGTTATGGCTATAGCCGCCCATAAGCAAATATGATGCGCCCACGGCGTGGACGTGCGCCATCAGAGCAGCAGAAATTGCTTGCTGGCCTGTCAGGCCAGCTCGAGCTGGCTCAACAACGAGCTCGGCGTGGATGCCCTGCCGAGACAGGTATTCCAGCAGGCGGGTACCAGGGAAAAACTCGCCTTTCTGCTCTTCGATATTCACCACGCGGACTTCGCTGGCCAGCTTCAAAAGACCGACCGACGACCGAACGGCATTGGCAGCTTCATAACTCCCGTCCCAGGCGATCAGGGCCACGCCCGTCGGATCGATTGGCACACCGTCGTCCGCCGCGATGAACAAGGGGGTCCGCGAGCGCTGCAGCAGATCGCCAAGCAACGACACGGTAGAGCCATCGGAATTGCTTCTGTGTGGCTCCCGCCCAACCACGATCAAATCGGCAAGAGCGGCATGGCTGATGATCTGGCCAGCGACATTGCCCGTCACCTGAGTGTAGTCCCAGCTTACGTCTTCGCCCCGAAGTTTGTCTTCCACTTCGGAGCGAAGGCGAGCTTCCTCTTCGTCGAGCGCCTTAATCACGTCGTTCATGACGAACACGCCGCCGAAGCTGTCGAACGCAACGTAGGCTTCAATCGGAGTGACGTGCAGGCAACTCAGATGTGCCGAAGCCGCCCGCGCCAACGAGAGTGCATTTTGGAGCCGCCGGTCTTGGGCCTCGTCGCTTTGAACGTGGAGAAGGATCGTCTTGACAGTCGACTGTGGGGTCGCGTTCGTTTTCGCGCCGAGCCCTTCAGGACGCTCCATTACCAGTTGCGGATCTGTGCTCATCTGCTGTCTCCTGCAGGACCAGAGAATTTCTCCAGTCGCATGCGGAAACTCGTCTTTATCGGCCCTAAGCGAAATCAGGAGATTCCCCTAGTTGGAGCGATCCAAGTCCGGCCCCTTTGGAAGCGACGTAGCAAGAGCCAGGAAGGCCACCCCCGAACGCAGGTAGTACGGAGATTCCCGTAAAGACCGGCTGCCCGATGCGTGCGAGTTCGGAAGCGACGCAAAATAATGGAGGACGCAATGAAGGTTCGGGAAATCATGACTCCGTCCGTGGACTCAATTCAGTCGACCGACACGATTCGTGATGCGGCCAGAATCATGGCCGACCACGACGTGGGTGTGCTGCCGGTCCTTACCAACCAAGCTTTGGTGGGTATCGTGACCGACCGCGACATTGCGGTTCGTGGGGTGGCGGCTGGAATTGCGCCAGAGGCTCCAATTCAGCGCGTCATGACGGAAGATGTGACGGTCTGCTCTGCGGACGACGAAGTCGACGATGTACTTGAGATCATGTCGTCCGAGCAAATCCGCAGAATGCCAGTCTGCCGCGAGGGCGAGGAGGTCGTCGGCATTGTCTCGCTGGCTGACGCCGTGCGGCTTGACTCTGAGAAACGCGAAGTAGCCGGGGCACTGGCTCAAATTTGCGAACCGAGTGGTCTCCACTGCCAATCACCCGTTTTCGCATAGCGCTGGGCGAGCGAAGTACGCGCCACGAATGGTGGGCTTTGCGTCCGCCAATAAGGAATGTGGGAGAAATCCAATGAAAAGTGACAGCCAACTGCAGATCGACGTGCTCGAGGAACTCCGGTGGGAGCCTGGGATTGATCAGGAGAAGATTGGAGTGTCGGTCGACACGGGTGTGGTTGCCCTATCGGGCATTGTCAGCAGTTACTCAGAAAAACTGCGCGCCGAGAGTACGGCCCGCCGCGTCAAAGGCGTCCGCGCGATCGCGGAGGATTTGACGGTGCACTATCCGTCCGATGCAAAGAAGACCGATGCTGAGGTCGCCAAACGTGTTGCGGACATTCTGGAGTGGGACCCTTTGGTTCCCACTGACAAGATCGACGTCACGGTTGAGAATGGGGCTGTGCATCTGCGCGGCAACGTAGAGTGGAATTTCCAGAAGGACCTTGCATTCGAGGATGCTTCGAAAATTAGCGGCGTCGTTCGGGTGGACAATTTGATCATCGTTTCACCAACGGTCAAAACGGCTGACGTTCGCGAGCGCATTGAACAGGCGTTCGAACGTCAGGCCGACCTTGAGGCTGACAAGATCCAAGTCCGCGCTGACGGGCGAAAAGTTACGCTCGAGGGCAGAGTGAGCAGCATCCACAAGCGTGATCTCGCTGAGCGCGCCGCCTGGGCGGCCCCTGGCGTCGCACAAATCGAGGATAGGCTTCTCGTTTACTAAGGTTCGTCATCCAAGCGAGTGTCGAAGACAGACACCCGCTTCCGCTGCGACAGGGCCCACCAATGGAGAAAAAAGCCGTAGAGATTCTGGATGCGCACCGGCTAATGGCAATCGCAACATTGCGTCCCGATGGATGGCCGCAGGCTACAATGGTCGGTTACGCAAACGAGGGCCTCCTGGTATATTTCGTGATTTCGCGGGCCAGCCAGAAGTTCGCAAACATAAACAGGGATGGGCGCGTCTCGATTGTCGTCGGTCGGGACTTTGCAGATCCAGCGCAGATTAAGGCTTTGTCTATTGCTGCCAATGCATCGGAAGTCCGCGACCCGAAGCAGCGGCAGCGCGCTATCGAACTGGTGCTTGCACGTCACCCTTCACTGGCAGAGCTTCCCAAGCCGAGTGCCAAACAGTCTGCTATTATGCGCGCCTATCCCAGCATCGTCACGATCCTCGATTATTCAAAAGGCTTTGGCCACGCGGACGTGCTGACGGTCGCTCCTGGTGGCGTTGAGATGACGCCGGCGCGGGATGACGACTGGGGGTTCTCGCCCGCAATCAAGTGACGGTCCAGACCGCGGCGTGGGAAGGGCCTCAAACGCGGCTTTCGTCTTCCCGGCCGTCCGTATCATTACCTATTTCATCGCCACGGCAGGACCAGCTAGCCACAGTTTGGCCTTCCGGAGGATGCTTCGCTCCCCAGCCCGATCTCTCCGGAAGGCCATTGGGTGCGGGGGCTTAGCACATGGGACTTTTGTTGATCAGTTTGGCCGCTGCAGCTGCGACCGCCTTCACGGCGCCTGAGCTGGTGACGATCGAAGGGGATTGGGCCAATGCCACTAACTCTGTCGTGGTCCACCTGGAGCCGTGTGCGGATGCTCTGTGCGGCTACGTGAGCTGGGCCTCGCAATCAGCCCAAGACGATGCTTCACGGTCCGGAACAGCTCGGCTGGTCGGAACGCAAGTCATGCGCAGTTTTGTTTCCATTGGGCCGGACCGCTGGCGAGGAACCCTGTTTGTGCCCGATATGCGGCGCACAACACGAGCCAAGCTTATCCGGCGGAGACCGGACGAGTTGGCCATCATTGGCTGTGAACTGGGTGGCTTGATCTGCAAAAAGCAAACATGGCACCGGGCAAGCGCGGGTGGTGGTGGGCAATGAGCAGGATGCATCTGCACACGGAGCGGCATGCCTTCTCGCGCATCGGGTGGCTCAGAGCCGCTGTGCTTGGCGCCAATGACGGAATCGTCTCAACCGGAAGCCTGATTGTTGGGGTCGCGGCCGCGGACGGCAGTCGCTCAGCGGTGCTGATTGCCGGCGTCGCCGGTCTCGTCGCGGGAGCGATGTCGATGGCGGCCGGCGAATATGTGTCGGTAAGCTCCCAGGCCGACAGCGAGAAGGCGGACCTGAAGCGCGAGGAACAGGAGCTAGCGAGTGCTCCGGACGCTGAGCACGAGGAACTGACCGGCATTTACCTGCGACGGGGCCTCGAGGCTCAGACGGCGAGAGACGTCGCCAGTCAGATGATGGCGAAGGACGCATTGGGCGCGCACGCTCGGGATGAGCTGGGCATGTCAGAAACATCAACCGCGCGGCCTTTGCAGGCTGCGGTGGCCTCTGCGATGACCTTCACCATAGGCGCTGCAGCCCCGCTTCTACCGGTATTGTTCGCTCCAACCGATCGTCTGGTGCCCTATGTTGCGGTCATTTGCCTTGTCTGCCTTGCCTCACTGGGGGCGCTAGGCGCGAAGGCAGGGGGCGCTCCGCTGGGCCAGGCGATTGGTCGTGTCGTCTTGTGGGGCGCTCTAGCCATGGTTGTGACAGCCGGTGTGGGACGGCTGTTTGGCACGGCGGTCTCTTAGAAAACTATGGTTTGTAATTAATCAGACAGGCGCCAACGAGGCAGTGTCAATCATATTTCCTTGAATATCTGTTCCCTGTCCCCTTACGACCAGCACTGAGCATGGTGCCCGGCGCGCAACCCGCGCCGCATTGGCTGAGATGACGTAGTCGCTTAAGCCAGGCTGGTGCGATGAAATCACGATGAGATCAGCGGAGACGCGCTCCGCTACCTCCAAGACGCCGCCACAAATCGTACCCGAGCCAACTTCGACCGCAACGTCAAGCTCGTCGACTGTTGAGGCCACGCCGTCCAACTTTGCCCTAATAATGGCCAGTTTTTCCCTGTAGCCCATTGGCGACCGCTGAACATCAAGCGCCTCGAGATCGCGAAGGACCGAACAGAGCGTCAGATGTCCGGAAGCGCATTTTGTCAGCGACACTGCCAAGGGAAGTGACTCATGCCACGTACCGGGTTCGTCGACATCAATTGCCAGGAGGATGTTTCTGTACATGGGCCTGCCTATCGTCAAAAATCCGTAACTACTCTTGAAGCGCGCGCTTGCCTCTCCGTGTTTTCCCGTAGCGTGGAATCCGCGGGCGTTGGATAGTTCGACCTAATGGATGACTCTGCACGTCGAGCTGGCCTCAGCCGGCAAGAAGCCGCAGCGCGGCTAGCGCAGTTCGGCCCCAACGTCATTCGGGAACCACGCACGCGTAGCTTTGCCGCGATCGCTCGGGAAACGCTTCGTGAGCCAATGTTCCTGCTCTTGGTCGCGGCCGCCGCCCTGTACCTGGTGTTTGGAGACCTCGCAGAAGGCACTTTCCTGGCCGCTGGAGCAATGCTGTCATTTGGGCTGGTGGTTGTCCAAGAGGCGCGAAGCGAGCGGGCCCTCCAGGCATTGAACTCAATCGCCGCGCCAAGCGCGCACGTGCTCCGGGACGGAGTAAAGGTCAGCGTGGCGGCCGCGGAGCTTGTCCCGGGCGATATCATATTCGTCGCTGAGGGCGACCGGGTCCCCGCCGATGGAATTTTGATCGAGGGAGACGCGCTCGAGGTCGATGAATCGACGCTCACTGGCGAAGCTGCCTCAAGCACCAAGAGGCCCGAAGAAGCCGGAAAGACACTCAGTGAGCCCTTAGTCGCGGGTGAAGATCTGAGCCCGGCACTATTCGCGTCAACGCTCGTCGTTCGAGGGCAAGGCCTTGCGCAGGTGACCCGTACCGGCGCTCGAACGGAAGTCGGTCGCATCGGCGTCGAGCTCGGGTCGATCGTCGAAGAACCGACGCTCGTCCAGCGCGACATCCGCCGCCTTATCCAGCGCCTCGGGATTTTTGCGCTTGGCTTTTGCGCCATTGTCGGCGTCGCCTATGGCTTGCAGCAGCATGACTGGTTCAAGGGGGCGCTGACCGGGCTGACACTCGCCATTTCGCTGATCCCCGAAGAATTTCCAATGGTGCTCGCCATTTTCATGGCCCTTGGCGCATGGCGCCTCGCGAAGCACAATGTGCTCGTTCGCCGATCTGCCGTCATCGAAACGCTCGGCGCCACGACGCTGTTGTGCGTGGACAAGACCGGCACCTTGACCGAGAATCGAATGGCGCTCCGGTACGTGTGGCGCGATGGCCATTCCTACTCGCTCGCTGACCACGTCGCGCCAGAAGCAAGCGCTGTCATCAGCGCAGCGCAGTTGGCGTCAGCCGTGCGCGCTCACGACCCGATGGATGCGGCTATTCAGCGTGCTGCCGAGGCTCAGCTGACGGGGCAACCGATCCGTTCCTATCCGCTGCGCCCGGCGTTTTTGGCTTTTGTCCAGGTGTGGCCCAGTGTGGAGGGTTTCGTGTACGCGGCCAAGGGTGCGCCGGAAACGATCCTTGCGCTCTGTCACTCGGATAAGACTAGCTCGAGCGAAGCGACACAAGCGGCGCACAGCTTGGCCGCCCAGGGCCTGCGCGTCCTAGGCGTGGCCTCTGCCCGTTTCGCAGTCGACCCGCAGGCCGACCCGAGCAGCGTCGAATATGGCTTCGAGGGCCTGCTGGGCTTTGAGGATCCGGTTCGAGCGGACGTCCCTGCCGCGCTCCAGGAGGCAAAGCGGGCAGGCATCACGGTGGCCATGATCACTGGCGACTTTCCGCCGACGGCGACTGCTGCGGCGCGCTTGGCTGGCATTGATACCAGCGCGGGGGTTGTGACGGGAGCCGACTTGGCAAAAGCTAAAAGCGTGCCCGCGAATGCCCAGGTTTTTGCGCGCATAAAGCCCGAGCAAAAGCTGGAGCTTGTTAAGGGCTTTCAAGCTGCCGGGCACGTCGTGGCGATGACGGGGGACGGCATCAATGACGCGCCGGCACTCGCCGCCGCGGATATCGGCATTGCCATGGGGAAACGCGGCACGGACGTTGCCCGCGAAGCGTCAGACCTCATCCTGCTCGACGATCGGTTCGCGTCCATCATCAATGGCATAAAGCTGGGTCGGCGCATTTTCACCAATTTGCGCCGGGCGATGACGTACATAACCGCGGTCCACGTCCCCGTGGCGGGCCTCGCCCTGCTTCCTCTGCTGCTCGGCCTTCCTCCGATGCTGTACCCGATGCATTTGGTCATGCTGGAGCTGCTCATCGACCCGCTTTGCTCGCTCGTTTTCGAGGGTGAGCCGAGCGAGACGGAAGCGATGAACAAGCCCCCAAGGCGAGCGGATGAGCCGCTGTTTGGCCTGCGTCAGATTGCCTTTGCCGTGTTCCAGGGCGTCATTCTTTTAGTGGCAGTGCTGGGTACTTACGCCTGGATGAACGCTGATGCCGGGGAGGATGTCGCGCGCGCGACTGCGTTCATTGCACTGGTGACGGGGCATTTGAGCCTGGCGGTCGTTGGGGCGGCAAGAGGCGGCCGCGCTCTGTTCGATCGCAACCGGGCGATTTTCTGGTTCATCGCCTTGGGCGCCGTGGCCGTGCTTTCGCTGACCATGCTGTCGCCCACGCTCCTGCAGATCCTGCGCTTCGCCCAACCAACGGCCGCACAGCTCTTCGCTGGCGTGGCCATTGGTCTGGTCGCCGGTGGGTGGTTGGCTGTAATGAAACTCAGGCCAGGCCAGGCGGCCGCCCTGCTCAAACCAGTCTCCAGCCACTCATGACAAAAGTCACATTATGTCATGAGTGCCCGTGAGCTGCCCGCGACGCCGCCGTTGCACGCTTGCTCGCCCGCTCTCATTCAGCCGATTGATTTCATCGCCGGCGACTTGTCGAGAACGCGCATGCGCGCCCTACCTGGGGACGGATCCTTCATGTCGCGGCATTCGCGCCAGTGGTGAGCGCCTCGGCGTGTCCAAACCCCTCAGCATAATCGAGCACCGTAACATGCATCAAATCAGCGCGCATCATCGCCGTCTCGGATGAATCGGGAAGTTCAAAATCCGCCAGGTTCGGATGCCGCTGCATTAACAGCTGCCATGCCTGCTCGCGCTGCTTTGGGTCGGTGACCTCGGACGCGTGCGCCCCGGCGTATACGGCTTTGAGCCCGCGAAGGTCGTTGGGCTCCTCGCCGATCGCGATCGACACGCGGTCATCATGCTGGATGTTTGCGAACTTCTGGCTCGATCGAAAAATGAGAAAATAGACGGTCAAGCCGTGGTTGGCGTAACCCACAATGGTCGTCTGCGGCCAGCCATCGGGCCGAATGGTTGAAATGGCCATAGTCTGTCGGGAGTCCATGATCTGGATAGCGTGCCGTTCCACTGGGACCTCCATCAATGCCTCGCCCGCTCAATGCCTCGGGGGCAATCTCTACGCGCGCACCGGAGCTTTGAAACCGTTACGCGGACTACTAATGCGGATAACTGTTGCTACCAACACAGGCTGAGGATCTAGGGCCCAACATGCGCGCGTTCCACCCGGAGCAGGCTAATTCAACGCAAGTTGGATCTTGCACCACTTTCAGCCAGGTTCCAATCGAACCCACACGGACCCACGCCTGCCGTGCGGTGCATCAGGGCGCGTGAGCGATCCACAACCCTCGCCTGCCGAGAACCGCGGGCTCGCGCGACGCGCCCATCTCATTGTCTTATTTGTCTTGCAAGCGGTGATGGTAGCCGAGCTGGTGGTGCTGGTGGTCAGCGAGCACTGGATGCACGTATTCCTGGTCACAAGCGTCATTGCTGGGACCCTCGCGCCTGAGCTGCTCAAGCGCCCGCTGCGCGTCGAAATACCATCCGAGGTCCAGATCCTTGCGACCATGTTCGTATTCGCGGCCATTTTCCTGGGCGAAGTGCGCGACTATTATGAACGGATCTGGTGGTGGGACGAAGCATTGCATGCCACTGCGGGTCTGCTGCTGGGGCTGCTTGGTTTCATCATCGTCCATGCGCTGAACGCCCGGCGCGATGTCCAACTGCAGATGCGGCCGTCGTTCGTCGCGCTGTTTGCGTTTTTGTTCAGCCTCAGCGTGGGAACGCTGTGGGAAATATTCGAGTTTGCGATGGACCAGAGCTTCGGCCTCACCATGCAAAAACCCATGCTGGGCGACCCGTCGGGGCTAACCGACACGATGTGGGACTTGGTCGTCGACGCGGCTGCAGCGGGGACAATCAGCCTAGCGGGCTGGCGCTACATCAGACAATCGCGGCGGCGCTACGTCGACACATGGGTGGCGCGGTTCATCCGCCGGAACCGGCAATTAGTGAGGCAGCGATCCGCACAGACTAGTCGGCTGTTAGGCGACGGATGCTCCTGAGTTCGTTCGGCTCCTGCGCGCCCCATCGATCAGGAACATTGCGTATCGAAGTTGTGCGCCATCGGGTCGTAGTTCCTGGTCCGAGGAGAAATTTCAATGATCCGCTATCTTAACTCCGAGACCAATGTCGTCGCCTGTTCCATCGCTGGGGGCATCACGCGCGAGGAATTGATCGAGCTTTTCAGCCGCATTGAGCGCTCTCTCGAGACTAACGAGAAAACGCATCTCTTCGTGGAGATTGACAGCCTGACTGGGATTGATGCGCGGGCCTGGGCAGAACACATGCCGCGGGGGCTGGCAATGGTCAGCAAGATTAAGCGCTTCGGACGAATAGCCGTGGTTTCTAACGATCGCTTGGTGCGATGGGCAACCCGCATCGAAAGTGCGCTACTGCCTTACGTTCGCTACGAGATTTTTACATCCGGAGAGCGCGACCAAGCCCTAGCATGGGTGGAAGGCCGCAGCGAGACGGCCCATCAAAGGTCCCTTTCGATCATCGCCACCGACAGCGACGCGGTGCTGGCATTTGAAATTGATGGGACTGTGACCAACCGCGACATCGATTTTGGCATGGCTGAAGTTGCACCTCAGCTCGCGGATTCCAGCAAGCCTCTCAACTTTCTTGCTCGGATTGGCGAGTTGGGCGTTGGTGACCTGACGCCGTTTTTCAATAGCAAGTACATGCAATTCAAGCTCGACGCACTTCGGCGTGCCGGTCGTTACGCTGTCGTTGGTGGTCCGGCTTGGTTGCGCATGTGGCTCCACGCAACTGCACCCCTGTTGTCGTTCGAACTCCGGCATTTTTACGCAACTGATGAAGCGGCTGCTTGGCAGTGGGTCGGCGCTAAAGCACGCACGCAGCCATTGGCAGCAACGGCAGAACCGGAGACTGTCTGACCCGCCCTCCTCTTTGGCGACCACGTACGACCAGTGATAGGTGCGATTCCTGTGGAGACTTGGCAGAGCCACATAATGTGTGTCCGAGATCGACGCCTTCAGGCTCTAGACTGCGGGCATCACTGCTGTTGTGAAACTGGAGTCCGAAGCATGCCTGAATTCGCCTCCGCAAAGGCCCGCCTGGAAGCACAGCTTGCCGAGCTCGAAGACCGGCAAAAGCGCATTGCCGTTGATCTATCAGAACCTCTCGATCCTGACTCCTCTGAGCAGGCAGTCGAGATGGAGGATGACGCGGCGCTCGAAGGTCAGGCGGCGCTCATTGCGCTCGAGATCCTTTCCGTGAAGCGCGCATTGGCGCGAATCGAAGACGGTACATACGGGGAATGCGTACGGTGTGGCTCTGAAGTTGGACAGGCACGCCTCAACGCCCGACCGGAGGCGGCGCTCTGCATCGATTGCGCGAACACAGCGTAAAGAGACTTAGATCCGCTTAAGAGAGCCCGCCCAGTAACCACACACCGGCAACCGCAAAACCTACGTTGGGTGGCATTTTGGCGACCCCGTATACCTGTTTCTTTATAGAGCTTCGGCTACTTCGGCACCAGCGGGGATCTGTTTGGTGCGCTCTCCAAGATGGCATTCCGCTGCCAGGCAATGTTTGGATCATGAGGATCAAGAATGCGAACGAAAAGACCGGAAGCAGCTTGCGCTGCTCCCGGCCCCTGTCACCTTGGATGTTACTCCTTAGTGGCAGCCCCCTTATGATCTTCCATCATGGCTATCGATATAAGTAGATACCCCTACCCGCCCCGATACCTGGATTTATTTGTCGGCAAGGATCTCGTGGAGATGGCGCTTCTCATCCTCCAATAGCTCGCGAAGGGTTGATTTTTGCGCTTCGTCAGATGGCGCAAGCAGTTGGGCACGAAAGCGCCTGATATTCTCCCGCGAGATGAACGCGACCACTGGAGTCCCCCTTTCGACTCCGCTGGGCCGTTTTTTCCCGATATTAGAACTCAAGCGCTGTTGGAAGCGGTCAGATCTTCCCGGCGGAGGCTAGTGTCCAGGGGCCTTGGGCTAATCGACTCAGTCTCAAGCACCCGACAACGAAACCGGTAGGCGGCGGCTAGCACTTCGTGACGCCCGCGAGCCTCAGGGCAGGTCGCCATGCGAGCCGCAGCTTCCTCCTGGGTGGCGCGGCTGCGGTAATAGGATTCATCGTTGCGCATCATAGCGGGCCTCGTTGGCGGTGGTCGACGATATAGGGGCGGACGCTTGCCCGCCCCTTGCACAACATGCTCAGGCGACGACCAGTTTGTCCTCGATTTGAGTGATCCCAGGAGCGGCCCAAGCGGCGCGCTCTGCCAGATTCCGCTTGTTCAAACTGCTGACAGTGCCCTCCAGGATGACCTTGCGCCCAAAAGATCGGACCTGGATCTTCTCGGCCTCGAGGTCAGCCTGACGCTCGAACGCCTGCTCAATGCGATCCTTAACATCCGTGATATCGACTGATGGCGAAACGGTAATCCAATTGTCGACCTTAACAACGCCATTGATCTTCGAAGCGTCTTTGAACGCAAGATCCTTTTGGTAATTCCATTCGGTTTCGCCGCGGAGCCGCACCACGCCGTTCTCGACAGTGACGCTGATCTTCTCCTTGGGGATCGCTGAGTCCCATTCGATCACGTCGGCGACTCGCTTGGCGATTTCCGCGTCGGTCGTCTTGGCTTCGAATGGATACCGAACGGTCATATCCTCGGCGATGGCGCGCACGCCCTTCACGCGGCGAGCAGTGGCCTCCAAAAGGAGCTTCTCGGCATAGCTTCTGACAATACCAGACAAAGCGACAACGCCACCTTGTACCGATACGCCGATTTTTTCGTGGTCGACTCCCGGTTCCCATTTCAGCTCTTCTTGAACATCAACCTGAAGCTGACTGTCAGACCTTTTCATCATGCTTCTCCTGTTTCGGCAGTGGATCAAGACGCGAATCCTCACCCCTTCACGACCTTTGATACGAATCTGCTCTCGGGGAAATCAGGAGATTCACTTAGGCATGCCGACCGTTTTCCACCCAAACCGCACATCAGCTTCAGACCCAGAGCGACGTTTGATCTCCCTCCAGCTGCCCGTGCAGAACAAGTCGTCGAACTTCTGCACGGCATGTCCTGTCCTGAACTCGGCTCGACCGCTGAGTCAGGAGACTCACGTATGGCAGCCGATAGCTCCACTCCTGCAAAGCAGCGGAAAGGAGAGTGAAGATGGACATCGAATTTCAGATGAAGCAGCGGCAGGACGCGGACCGCCATCTTCGGCAGGCGACTGAACAGGTCGAGTGGACATTCCGAGGCGATGTTCGGGCGCTCCGCGTTGCCCTTGCAGTGGCAGTGGTGTGCTTCCCGCTCGCCGCCGTCGCTGCTCCATCGGACCAGGGACTACCACGCTGGATAGCCAATATCGCCCGCAAGCAGCACGTAATCATGAATGGAGTTCCCAGCCCGTATAGTACGGCACATGACCCATGGCGCGACACGGCAGCCAAGCTGTGGCGGGGCCGCGATCTATTCGACCGAAATTGCGCCTCATGCCATGGATGGAGCGGCCAGGGGACGGGCCCAGATGCCTTTGGTCTTGTCCCGGCTCCTGCGGATCTCGAATGGCTCGCCCGCGCGCCGAAGAGCAAGGCCAACCCCTATATCTACTGGAGCATTGCAGAGGGTGGAGGCGCGTTCGACTCTGAAATGCCGGCCTACAAGAAAACTTTGTCCAAGCGAGACATTTGGTCCGTCACTGCTTACCTTCGGGCCGGGATGCCTGGCCGTTCACCGTAGCGCACAGGGCGGAATGCTGCTGGTTTCGCACATCCCAGTCTCGGCCCGGACCTGCCTCACGTCACCCTCCGGATAGAGCGAACATTAGCAAAAATCCCGCCCCTGCTGCCAGCGCAGCGGACTGCTGGTATTGTGTCTTTGCAGATCTGGGCAGCAGATCCGTGACAGTCAGGTAGAACATGCCCCCGGCGCCGATCGCCAACAGGGTCCCCGTGACGCCATCGGCCATGTCGCGCAGTACTAACCAGCCGACGGTCGCTGCGCAAAAAAGGGCAAGTCCGATCAGCCCGGTCCAGGCGAGTATCTGCCAGGCGCCATCAGGTCGCTCTGCCCTGATAATTTCGGCGATGCTCATTCCCTCAACAAGATTGTCCAGAATAATCGCCGCACCGATCGTCACTCCCAGGGTCGGATCGACAGCTAGCGCGGCCCCGATGCTCAGGCCTTCGATCAACTCTTCGATAGCCGTACCGCCGGCAAGCAAGGTAACTTGGGAGCTTCGAGCTTTCTGGAGGCGATGCAGGCGGGATAACTTGTGCCATTCATCGGCACCTTCACCCGCCATGAAGCCACGATTGAGATAGAGGTCAAAGATATAAACAATCATGAAGCCGGCAACAAAACCGCCCACAGTCGCGAGCTTGCCAGCAGCAGCAGCGGAATTAGGCAACATTTCAAAGGCGAAGGTGCCTAGTAACACGCCGCCGGCCAGACCCGAACAGATGGAAAGGAAAAGCGTCCCGGCCCTAACGCGTGATCCGAACCAACCACCCAGCGGCGACGCCAAAGCCGCGCTGCCGGCTATCAGTAGAAAGGCGACGTGGTTGTCTATCCGACGCTGTCCTTGCGCATCACAGGCCCGCTTGGGTTTTACATGAGCGGCGCTGGGCTAGCACAGTTCGGTCCGTTTTCGACCCATTGCGGACATCGGGAATGACCATAAGCCTGCCTCCACTTCCCGTGTGGCTCCGTACAATTACGGAATGACTTGTTCGGCGGCCTCATACAGCGATGTGTGGGAGGCTGCGATGTTAGTTGCCGTGCATGCATCCTTAGGTCCGGTGGTCGCTTTATTTGTAAACTGACCAACGTTGCGGCGCAGAAAGAAGGAGTTCCCCAATGACAATGCTTCGATTCCTGGGTGCCGCCGTGGCGATCGGCGCGCTTGCAGCCCCGGGGGCGGCGCAGACGCCCTATCCGCAGACCTATCCGCCGGGATACGGTTATCCCAACCAGGGCTATGGGACGAACGTAATTCAGCAGGTCATCGATCAACTGCTGGGCAATCGTTACAATGTAAACGACCGCACCGCGGTCAGTCGATGTGCTAGCGCCGCGCTCGCTCAAGCGCAGCGTCAATATCCCTATGGCGCTTACGGCCGCGCCTACCAGCAGCCCTATGTTTACGGCCAACGCAATTACCAAGCCATGATGCGAGTGGCTGCGATCACCGAGGTTCGGCGCCGGTCCAGCGGCCTGCGTGTTCGAGGCCTGATCGACTCCGGGGCCTACGGTTCTCTCTATGCAAACCCCTATGGGAATCAGCCCTATGTCGACCCGCGGTATGCCCGGACCGGCGACCTCACGTTCCGCTGCGATGTCGACTATCGCGGCTACGTCCGCAACGTGCGGATCGGCCGCAACAGCGCCTATCGTCGCTGATAAATGCTGGTCCGTTGTAGCTTTCGACATGTCCGGGTGAACGCTGAACAGCCGTCGTCCTAATGTGGGCGCCGCTTCAAAGCTGTCCGATCTGAAGGGAAAGCATGGTGAACTATTACATGGCAGCAATACTCCCGATTTCTTTCGGCGAGGCCTTGGAACGTGCGGAAGAAGCACTCAAGCAGGAGGGCTTCGGCATTATCAGCCGGATTGACATCCAGGACGCCTTGAAGACCAAAATCGGCGTGGATTTCCGGCCTTATACGATCCTGGGCGCCTGCAATCCGAAGCTGGCCTATGAGGCTCTGCAGATCGAGGACAAAGTCGGTACCATGCTCCCCTGCAATGTGGTTGTGCAGGAGCTTGGGCCGCAACGAACCGAGGTTGCGGCAATTGACCCGGTAGCGTCGATGCAGGCCATAGAAAATAGGGAGCTCACCAAGGCGGCAAGGGAAGTGCGCACTAGACTTGGCCGTGTCATCGAGCGCCTCGGGGCCTTGGTGGAGAGTGAATGATGTTTCTGGCCAGGATAGCGTCCTAGCTCAGAGTGGTGGTGGTTCAAATGGGACATTCGCGCCGGCCACCCACTCATGACAAAAGCGTGAAAATGTCATGAGTGCTGCGGGCTCGAATGCCTGCTTGCGACCCATTCCGGACATAGATGGCATAGGCTCGTTACCGCTCAGCTGGAGGCATTGACATGGTGCGAGATACGCCATGTCAATGACCTGATCTGGATTGAGAAGCAGACCACGCCCCATATTTTCGTTAAAAGCTCATCTGGTGAACTCCCAGTCGACAAGCAGCGCGACCCTGCACCCTTTGAGAGCCAAGTGTCTTGATCTCTACACTCATCGGGAGCCGATCGTACTGATGCACGCCGATTGCCCCGTTGCGCGGTCGGAAGGACTGACAGCACGGGCGCAGGTAGAACTGCGTGCGAACGGCCGATCAGCTATCGCTGCGCTCTATCAGGTCCGCGGAGACATTCTGGAGCCCGACGAGGTTGGGCTGTCCGACAATGTCACGCATCGACTCAAAGTAGTCGACGGCGACGAAATCAAGATCCGGCATCCCCAGCCGCTCAAGTCGATGAGTGCCGTGCGGGCCAAGGTTTATGGGCACCGGCTGGACGATATGCAGCTCGAGGCGATTATCCGGGATATTGCGGCCGAGCGTTATTCCGACGTGCAGCTCGCTGCCTTCGTTTCCGGCTTTTCGGGCCAGCCTGCGCAGCTGGAAGAGATGGTGGCGCTTACGCGGGCGATGGTTGACGCAGGAGACAGGCTGACCTGGCCCGGTAGCCCGATCATGGACAAGCATTGCGTAGGCGGACTTCCCGCCAACCGGACAACCCCGCTCGTAGTCTCGATTGTAGCTGCGGCGGGACTGACCATTCCCAAGACATCCTCGCGGGCGATTACATCGCCAGCGGGCACCGCGGACGCCATGGAAACCATGGCCCCGGTGGATCTCGATCTCCTCGCAATGCGCCGGGTTGTCGAGCGTGAGGGAGGCTGCATTGTCTGGGGCGGCAGTGTCCACCTCAGTCCCGCCGACGACATATTGATAAAGGTTGAGCGGGCACTGGACATCGACAGCCCCGCCCAGCTTGTGGCATCGGTCCTATCGAAGAAGATCGCAGCGGGTTCCAGTCATGTCGTCCTGGACGTCCCCGTCGGGCCAACCGCCAAGGTGCGAAGCCCGGAGGATGCCGCCGAGCTCTGCCACCATTTAGTTGCGGTCGCGACCGCGTTCGGACTCAAGGCTCGCCCGGTGGTGACAGATGGAACCCAGCCGGTCGGATGCGGCGTCGGCCCCGCACTGGAAGCCCGCGATGTCCTCTCGGTTCTGCGTGGCGAGCCGGCAGGTCCAGCCGATCTTCGAGCCCGTGCCGTTGAACTGGGCGGGACACTGCTTGAGTTTGCCGGGGCTGCCTCGGACGGAAAAGGCGCGCAACGCGCATCCGAGATCCTGTCGGACGGGCGGGCATTGCGGAAATTCATGGCGATATGCGAAGCCCAGGGCGGGTTCCGCGAGCCTCCCCTGGCTCTGTTGCAGCACGCCATTGAGGCGCGCGAGCCTGGCTTGGTGCAAGGGATCGACAATCGCCTCTTGGCGCGTGCGGCAAAGCTCGCCGGGGCACCGCAATCCCCATCGGCGGGACTGGAACTGCATGTAAAGGTTGGCAATGCGGTAGAACGAGGCCAGCCGGTCATGACGCTGCATGGCGAAAATGCAGGCGAACTTGGATACGCGCTGGACTTCGCGAAGGCCAATCCCGACATAGTTCAGGTGAAGCCGCATTGAGTCCGATCCTGTTCGATTTTGGCGCCGGGCACGACCTCGTCCAAAGTCTCGTCAGCAAGGCTCAGTGCGAAGTTGGCCAAGTTGAGCGGCGGCAGTTTCCCGATGGCGAGAGTTATGTCCGCCTCCTGACACCGGTTGAGCAGCGTGATGTTGTTCTGCTCGCATCGCTCAACGATCCCGACGAGAAAACACTGCCGCTGCTTTTTGCGGCCGATGCTGTCCGCAACCAGGGAGCCCGAAGCGTTGGCCTCGTTGCGCCCTATCTGGCCTACATGCGGCAGGATAAGGCGTTCCACGCGGGCGAAGCCGTGACGTCGGTGACCTATGGGCACATGCTGTCCAACAGCTTCGATTGGCTGGTGACGGTTGATCCGCATTTGCACCGATATGACGGCCTAGATTCCGTCATCTCAATCCCATCGATCGCTGCGACTGCGGCCGAACCAATCGCCGAATGGATTGGGACTCATGTGGAGCGACCATATCTGATCGGACCGGACGTAGAGAGTGCGCGGTGGATTAAGCAGATTGCGGACCGGGCGCACGCCCCATCAGCGATTTTCCGGAAAACAAGGCGCGGCGATTTTGACGTCGAGGTAGACGACGTGGCGTCGAGCATTCCGACGGGGGCAACGCCCGTTATCGTCGACGACATTGCCTCCAGCGCCAGGACGATGGTGGAAGCGGTCAAGGCTCTCAAGCATCGCGGCCATGCAGCGCCGGTCTGCATCGTTGTCCATGCATTGTTTGCTGGAGACGCCTATCAGATACTAGTCGAGGCCGGCCCGGCCGCAATCGTCAGCACCAACTCTGTTCCTCATCCGTCAAATGCAATCGACATCGGGGATGTGATCGGCGAGGCAGTGCTTAAAGTGCTGGCCACGACGCCAGATCCCCAACTCGGTGTATCAGGGTAACTACGCATTTCGATCGCTCGGCTATGGCTTCACAACTGCCAGTTGAGCATTGCCCGCGTTTGATATGAATCAACGCAATCGCCGGGTGTAATGTAAAAGTCTCCATTGGGGAGAACGACCATGGCAACTCTCGCTAATGAAACTGCCCCTTCCCACTCGCACCGTCTGGGCTTGCTACGGCTCTCGCTGACCGGCGCGTTGGCCGCTGCAGTTTTCTATGTGTTCTGCTGGATTGGGGCACAGCTACCAATTGGCCCGGCCACACACATGTATCTGCGGCTATTTGCCAACGCCGAACTTTCCCCGGGCCTCGCGCTGATTGAGGGCGTCTGCTGGTCGATTGGGTTCGGATTGATCGCCGGTGCGCTGATTGCCGTGATCTACAACGCACTCGCGTTCCTCGATCGGCAATAAGTCAGTGATCAACCTGACCAGTCTGGGCGGCGCGGGCACGGTCACCGGATCCAAACACCTCGTCGAGCATGACGGGGGCCGGTTGTTGGTCGATTGCGGTCTGTTTCAAGGACACAAGGAACTGCGCCAGCTCAACTGGCAGCGGCTCCCCGTCGCGCCCTCCTCGATCGACGCGGTCATCCTAACTCACGCCCACCTCGACCATTGCGGTTACCTGCCCCGGCTGATCAAGGACGGCTTCACGGGCCCGATCTACGCCACTCCGGCGACGATCGATGTCGCCAAACTGATCCTGCGCGACAGCGCCTTCCTCCAGGAGAAGGACGCCGAGTTCGCCAACCGGCATGGCTTCAGCCGTCATCACCCTGCCTTGCCGCTTTACGGCCGGGCCGAGGCAGAGCGCGCAATCGAGGCGTTCCGGCCCGTGGCTTTTCATCGCAGCACGCCCATTGAAGGCGGAGCCGATCTGCTGTTCCGCCGCGCCGGCCACATATTGGGAGCGGCGACGGCCGAAGTGCAGGTCGATGGCCGCAAGATCGTGTTTTCCGGAGATCTTGGCCGGTTTGACGATGCCGTGATGCTTGACCCTGAAGCGGTAACGGATGCCGACTACCTCGTCGTTGAATCCACCTACGGCAATCGACACCACGAAAAGGTCGACCCCGCGCAAGCCCTTGGCAAAGTCATCGAGCGCACAGCCCGGCGCGGCGGGACGGTGGTCATCCCTGCCTTCGCGGTCGGCCGGGCACAATCCCTGCTCTATTACATCTGGAAGCTGAAGACTGCTGGCGAGCTTGGCCTGGTCCCGGTCTATATCGACAGCCCGATGGCCACCAGTGCAACGGCGTTGCTCCACCAGCACCGCAAAGACCACCGGCTGGCCGCTGAGGTATGCGACGAAGTATGCGCGACCGCGACCTACGTTCGCGATGTCGCCTCGTCCAAAGCACTTTCCGCCAACCGGATGCCCAAGGTGATCATCTCCGCCAGCGGCATGGCCACCGGCGGCCGTGTCCTCCACCACATCAAGGCGTATGGCGGAGACCCGCGCAACACCATTCTATTCTCAGGTTTCCAAGCGATCGGCACCCGCGGCAGAGCCATGATTGAGGGCGAGCGGCAAGTGAAGATCCACGGCGGCTGGATCGACATCAAAGCCGAAGTGGATGAGCTGTCGATGCTCTCGGCCCATGCCGACGTCGACGAGATCATGCGTTGGCTTTCGGGGTTCCGGCGTCCGCCGGTCGAGACCTTCATCGTGCATGGCGAGCCTGGCGGTTCAAAGGGGCTGGGCGAACGCATCGATCAAGCTCTTGGCTGGAAGTATCGCATCCCCGCGATTGGGGAGCGTAGCGAGTTGCCCCTTCGTAATCCGACCAGTTGCCCGGTCAAGGAAGCGGCTGGTGCGACAATCGATGAGGCCGGACGCGAATCCTTTCCGGCCAGTGATCCTCCAAACTGGACCCTGGGGGAGGATATTCACGACTGCCGGGAAGATCGCCAGTGAACCCCCGATCGGGCGAAGCCGATCAAAAGCAAAGTGCCTCGTTGTTGCTTTCTGTGACCGGAGCGGCCGTTGCCGGGATTGGCGTGGGCTCACTGCTTGGAGACGCACTGCGGCCGATAGCCGTGGCCATCCTCGTCGTGGGCATTTTAGCGCATCTCGTTGGCATGATCGGCAACCGCCGCGCCCAGCTTTCAACAGGATACCATTTCAAGTGGTGGGAAGTGGATCCTCATTAACTCTGCTGGGCACTCAATGCCGCGTTCAGTGCCTATTTGGCCATGAAGCTATTTGCGCTCGCCTATTTGTCGCGGCTCACGGGCTTGACCCTGACATCATGTCAGGGTTCATAAGCTCCGGCATGCGAGTCAACTGAAAGGGATCACGACCATGGCCGAGCGCCAGGACCATACGCATAGCCATGTGCGTCAGCGCCCCGGTGACGGTGACACTAGGGAGATGGTGAAGGATCCGGTCTGCGGCATGACCGTCAATCATGAGACTGCTCAGCACCATGCGGACCTGGGCGGCACCCGCTATTATTTTTGCAGCTTAGGCTGCCACGACAAGTTCAAGGCCAATCCGGACCGCTATCTCAATCCACGGCAATCGGATCCCGCCGTACAATCGCCGGCATTGGGAGCGCTGCCGCAGGCTGCCGAGGGAACGATCTGGACCTGCCCCATGCACCCGCAGATTCGCCGAGACGGTCCAGGCTCCTGCCCCATTTGCGGCATGGCTCTGGAGCCGCTCGAGCCCAGCCTCGATGAGGGTCCAAATCCTGAGCTGATCGACATGAGCCGGCGCTTTTGGATTAGCGCCGTGCTGACGGCGCCGCTGGTCGTCCTGACGTTCGGCGCCGAGTTGTTCGGATGGGAGCCGTTCCCAATGGCGCAGTCGATGTGGATCCAGCTCCTGCTGGCCACGCCCGTCGTGTTGTGGGGCGGCTGGCCCTTTTTCGAGCGCATGTGGGCCTCGCTCAAGACCCGCAACCTCAACATGTTCACGCTGATCGGGCTCGGCGTCGGCGTCGCTTATGGATACAGCGTCGTGGCAGCGGTCGCACCCGGACTGTTTCCAGCCTCATTGCGGACGATGGGCGGGCTTGTACCGGTCTATTTCGAGGCGGCTGCGGTCATCACCACCCTGGTGCTGCTCGGGCAGGTCCTGGAGCTCCGGGCACGCTCCGCCACGGGCAAGGCGATCCGGGCGCTTCTGGGCCTCGCACCCAAGACGGCGCGCCGAGTGCGCGATGGTGTCGACGAGGACATCCCGCTTGAGCATGTCCATGTCGGCGACCTGCTTCGCATCAGGCCGGGCGAGAAGGTGCCGGTCGATGGCGTGGTCGTCGAAGGGCGAAGCTCGGTCGACGAGTCGATGATATCGGGAGAACCGATACCAATTGAGAAGGTCGAGGGCGCGAGGCTGACCGGCGCCACAGTCAACGGCACCGGATCGCTGCTGATGAAGGCGGAGCGGGTCGGGCGCGACACGATGCTGTCGCAGATCGTGCGGATGGTCGCCGAAGCCCAGCGTTCACGTGCACCAATCCAGAAGCTGGCTGACCAGGTTTCGGCCTGGTTCGTCCCGGCGGTGGTGGCAGTTGCCGTGATCGCTTTCATAGTCTGGAGCCTGGCCGGGCCCGAGCCACGGCTGACACACGCTCTAGTGAACGCGATTGCGGTACTGATCATCGCCTGTCCCTGCGCGCTGGGCCTGGCCACGCCGATGTCGATCATGGTCGGCACCGGCAAGGGGGCCACGCACGGCGTCCTGGTCAGGAACGCCGAAGCGCTCGAGCTGACGGAGAAAATCGACACGCTCGTGGTCGACAAGACCGGCACGCTGACCATCGGCAAACCCAAGCTGGTCACGGTCAAACCGACCGGCAGCTTTGGGGAAGAGGAGGTGCTGCGGCTCGCGGCCGCCCTGGAACGCGGAAGCGAGCACCCGCTGGCCGAGGCAATTGTGCAAGGCGCTGAGGATCGCGGGATCGAGCTTCCCGCAAGCACCGATTTTGCTTCCCACACCGGCGAGGGCGTCACTGGCAGCGTCGATGGACGATCTGTTGCCCTGGGCAACAAGCGACTGCTTGCGGACTTTGGCGTCGATTCCGCCGAGCTGGAGCCCACGGCCGACCAACATCGTGCTGAGGGCGAAGGCGTGATGTTCGTCGCGATTGATAACCGATTGGCCGGCCTGGTGGTGGTTGCCGACCCGATCAAGGATAGCGCCGTGGAGGCCGTCGCCGAGCTTCGTCGCAGCGGCATTCACGTCGTGATGATGACCGGCGACAATCGCCGCACTGCGGAAGCGGTTGCCCGAAAGGTCGGGATTGACGAGGTGCTGGCTGACGTCCTTCCTGATCAAAAGCAGGCCAAGGTCGAGGAGCTCAAGCAGCAGGGCCGCCGTGTCGCCATGGCGGGTGACGGCATCAATGATGCTCCGGCCCTGGCTGCGGCCGACGTCGGCATTGCCATGGGGACAGGAACCGATGTGGCAATGGAAAGCGCCGCTGTTACCCTTGTTAAGGGTGATCTCATCGGCATTGTTCGCGCTCGGCGGCTTAGCCACGCGACGATGCGCAACATCCGCCAGAACTTGTTTTTCTCCTTCATCTTCAACGCGGCCGGCGTGCCCATTGCGGCCGGCGTTCTCTATCCGTGGTTTGGCATCCTCTTGAGCCCGATCATTGCCGGCGCGGCGATGGCATTCAGCTCGGTCGCGGTCATCGGCAATTCCCTACGCCTGAGAGCGGTTCGGCTTTGATCGGGCATGAAAACTTAAGGAGGCTCACATGAGCGGACGGTCAACGAGCGTTTTGGCCATGACTGCCGTAGCCCTGGCCTCGGCCGGCTTGTTCTGGCTGTTGCGGGAACATTGGGGCCATGCGCTCGGCCTGGCGCCCTATCTGCTGTTTCTGGCTTGCCCTGTCATGCACTTCTTCATGCACCGAGGTCATGGCCACGGACAGGCAGGCGATCAGAGATGAACATCGGCCGAGTTTCCATAGCAAGCGGCGTAAGCCAGCGGATGATCCGGCACTATGAGAAGATCGGCCTGATCGCGCCGGCCTGCCGGCTGGATTCCGGCTATCGCGACTATAGTGAGCGCGACCTTCATACGCTGCGTTTCATCGGCAGGGCGCGAGACGTGGGTTTTCCGATTGAGGAAATTCGGCAACTGCTGGCGCTGTGGAAGGATCGCGACCGGTCCAGCGCCGACGTGAAGGCCCTTGCACTTGCCCGAGCGGCCGAGCTCAAGCGCAAGGCCCGCGAGTTGAATGAAATGCGCCGGTCGCTGGAGGACCTTGCATCGCACTGTCATGGTGATGATCGGCCGGATTGCCCGATACTCGGTAGCCTGGAGACGACAGATTGATGTCGGTCATGCGGTGCTCATCGCGACGCAGCAGGACTTGCCGTCCGACTTGCTGTCCTTGCTCTTAGTATCAGAAGGCAGGCAGCGGACCTAACGCCCTTGGGGCCAGAGTACGGGAACGGGGTTAAGGGGTATCACCTAGAGATTAGCACTCGCTAAGGGATCATAGCGTCTTCCAAGGTCGGCATACCCGCCGATTAGATGGAGGCCGCTATGGCTACCGCCCAAATCCCGCTGAAGGATGTCGAGCAACATTCAACGAGCCACATCGGAGTCTTTCGCCTCGCCGTGACGGCTGGCGTAGCGGCGGGCGTCATTTTCGTTCTCTGTTGGATCGGCACGTTCATAACTTTCGCAAGTCCGACACACGCATACATCGGGCTGTTTACGACAGCAGACACCCAGTCGATCCAGGCATTGATCGAGGGCGGCGCATTGTCGCTGTTGTTTGGCGTCTTGTCCGGGGGCTTGATTGCTGCGCTCTACAACCTGTTTGCAGGTCTCGACCGGACCAAGAGCCTTGGAGCCTAGAACACTGTCCTGGAGAAAAGACGATGAAGAGCATTTACAAGTCCGTGGCGATTGGCTTCGCCATTGGGTTGGCCGCAGCAGCCGCAGGTGCGCAAGCCGCGGTTCAGGGCACGCAACACGAGCACTCAACCCCGACAGCGCAGAAGCCAGCCGCTGATGCGATGAAAAGCATGGACCCCATGATGGCCGACCCTGCCATGCGTCAAAAAATGATGGAGCAGATGGGCCATTGCCGCAACATGATGTCCAGGATGATGGAACACATGAAGCATGAGGGGAAGATGGTTGATCAGGCGCCGGCTCCGCCGAAGCACTGATCATCAGTGGGCCTTTGGCTTCACCAGCTTACCTAGGTTCACCCAAGTGCCCGCTTGTCACCCAAAGCAGACATGAACCGAGGTGTCCGATCCCGACCCAAAGTGGGCGTTAGGCCGCTTCGTTTCGTTGCCGCCGCCGCTCAGCCCATACGATGAGAAGCGCGATCATGGCCGAAAGTGGCAACGCCCAGTCCTGCGGGACCGAAATCAAGACTGCTGCACTGCCGCCGATTACAGACCACAGCAGCGGCACGACCCACAGCCACCAGCGGGCGCGGCTTGCCCACAGCATCAGGCCGAATGTGAAGATGACGAGCGGACAAGGCGCAATACCGAATAGCGGCATCGCCGGATAACGCTCACCGGCCGTCAGCCCGATGACCGGGTAGAGGATGAGGGCGTAGATGATCATCGCTCCGCCAGACAAGGTGCGAAGGCGGCTGCGCGCGCCATACTCCAATTCGCGGCGGCCCCACTCTTGCCACCAAAAGAGACCAGCTTGCATCACAAATGCAACGGCGAAGAGCCGAGCCGCCGGGTTTATCGAAGCGAAGAACAGGCCTTGGTAGGCGATGCCGACCCAGGCCCACATTTAGGGCCAGCACGCCCGCTACGATCCTGCCGGCTCCAGAGGTGCCACGCCAAGCGAAAATCGCAGCCGTCAGTGCCAGTGGATAGGCGACAATCGCCGCTAGCCAGTTCGCGGCATTGTACGCGGCGAAGACCTCGAAGAACTGCTGTCGCGTGAACGGAAGCACGGCGACTCTTAAAACGCCTGGATGTGCGCTGTGGCAAGATCCAGCTGCCGGTCAGATCACGGCATATACCCAACATCAAACAAATATCCTATCAGCGCCGCAAAAGCTGCGAACCAAGAGGCTGATGCTGCCGCCGCCATCTTCCGGGCAGCCGGCGTTTCTGTCCACCAGACCCTCCCCCACGCAATCATCGCCCAAATCGAAAGCGCCAACTGGAGACTGAGCAGGATGAACAATCCGGGGTCGTCAAGCATGTCAATTGCCTCAAGACTGATAGTGGCTAAGTCTGGGTAGTCCAATAAGCTCACCAGAGGCAGGTCGCATGCTCTATCTCTGCATGACCTGGCTGGGGCCGCGCATCGGACTGCGACTCTAGCTCAGTCTGTCGGCCTGCTGAATGTCCGCTTTCCACCCATTGCAGACACTAGCGCCCACGTGCCGAACAGCACTCATGACAAAAATGCGAAAATGTCATGAGTGAGAGCTGCTGCTAACTGATGGCCCTCTTTTTATGGTGCGACCGACCTGACCCGCTCAACCTCACCGCCCAAGTGGCGCCTTACACGCAGATCGTCGATCAGTTGGGTGTCAGCATCCCCTTTACCGAGAACGCTCACGGAAGGTGCAACTGGCGAACAAAGATCAATCTTGAGTTCGCGTCTGTTTTTCGGTTCACGATCAAAAGCGGCGCCGACGCTGCCAAGTCATCTGTCTTCAATCGAACCGAATAGTCATCGCCATATTGCCGCTCGAAATCGTTGGCGAATGCCGTGACAGAGGCAATTGCGCGATTGCGATCGAACGCAGCGGCATTGCCCGTCAATAAATGCGTGAGTAGCTGAGCGCCGAGGAAGCGATCGAGGAGCGAATGGTCTAGTTTGTTACGGAAACTCCGCAGGCAGCGGTAGCATGATGAATCACAAGTCGGCAGGGAGACGAAAGCACTTGAGCTCGATGATCTCGGCTTTGATGCCGAGGAAGAGGCGTTCGGCGTGTGCTCGGTAGTCTTGCCGTTGAACCCAGTTCAACGCACCGTCTTTGGCACGCTCGGGCTCACCATGCCCGCCGAGCTGCCTCGATGACCGACAACGCGAAACGGGGCCTGATCGCGAGCTCAAGGCTACAGACCAAGGACGGCATCTGCGCTTATCTCGGCGGCATCAGCCACGCGACCTATGACAGCTGGCAGGCCAAAGGCATCGTCCCTGGTCCGGTGCCAGGAACCAACCGGTACGATCTGAGGCAGCATGATCATGTGCTCGATGCGAGGCTAGGCTTACTGCCGAGAGGGCGGCGACTATCGCCTCTGGTAGAGTGGGAGCAATGTCGTGAGTGATCTCCCGAAAGGCGTCTACCGCCACAAAAAGTGGCTCAGGGGCGGCAGGCGCGCGGTATATTTTACACTGCGGGGCTACGGACCCCTGAAGCCGTTGCCAGGTGACGAGGATGAGGAGTTCGGGCCGCGCACTCCTGCCCTGCTGCGAGCTTATGTCGCGGCCCTGGACGCACCTCGAAAAGCACGGACCGCAGGCACTTTCCAGTCGATCAGCGACGCATGGGAGAAGAGCCCCGGCTTCGCTCGCCTCGCCCCTCGAACAAAGCTCGACTATTTGGCCGCCAAGGCACGGATCGACGAGAAATGGGGCGTCTATCCCATAGAGGCCATCGAGGACCCCAAGATTCGACCGCGGTTTCTCGATTGGCGCGACGAATTGGGGAAGCGATCGGCGCGGCAGGCAGACGCGGTATTTGGCGTGTTGCGCATCATCCTCGAGTGGGGACGGGATCGTGGCTTGGTCGGACTGAACCACGCAACTCGCCCAAGGAAGCTCTACAGGGCCGACCGCTCAGACAAGGTGTGGCCTCCTCCGACCTGGATGCCTTCCGGGCAGTCGCCTCACCCCAGATGCGCTTGGCGCTCGAATTAGCCCTGTGGACTGGACAGCGGCAGAGTGACCTCCTTCGCCTGGGCTGGTCTAGTTACGATGGGCAACGGCTTACCTTGAGGCAAGGCAAGCGCCGGCGGAAAGTCGACATGCCGGTCGTCGCCCCGCTCAAAGCCGTACTCGACACCGCAAAGCGGACGGCGCTGACGATCCTGACAGCGCCCAATGGCAAGCCGTGGCGAGCCGACCCCAAGCCGACGCATTTTCAGCACCATTGGCGAGCAGCCACATTGGCCGCTGGACTAGATGGACTCCATTTCCACGACCTACGTGGCACACCTGCACGCTCCTGGCAGAGGCTGGAGCGACCCCCTCCGAGATCGCGGCGATGCTCGGCTGGACCGTCACGACCGTCAATCAGATGATCGACACATATCAGGCGATGACCGCCTCTCTCAGCGACTCTGCCGTGGCAAAGCTCGAGAAAAAGGCACGTTAATTGCGGAACGGGGTGCGGAACGCCCTGTGGATAAGTGGGCTAAGTGCTGGCTGGGGCGGCAGGATTCGAACCTGCGAATGCCGATACCAAAAACCGGTGCCTTACCACTTGGCGACGCCCCAGCACTGACCCCGCATGCGGTGCGGGGAGGAGGCGCGCTTATAGCCGTCGAGGTTGCCATGGAAAGGGGGCGGGCGGCCTGATATGCGGCGGCGATGGCTGAACCGTCGATCCGCAACTTCCACGCGCACATCTACTTCGACGCCGACCAGCTCGATCGGGCCCGCGCCCTGGCGGCGGCGGCACTAGAGCGATTTGGAGTATTGGTCGGTCATTTCCATGTGGCCCCGGTCGGCCCGCACCCGCGCGGCAGCTGCCAGCTCACCGTCGCGCCTGGGCATTTCGGCGATTTCGCGCAATGGCTGACGCTCAACCGCGATGGCCTGACGATCTTCGCCCATGCCACCACCGGCGATGATCTCGCCGATCACACCCAGCACGTGATCTGGTTCGGCCCGAGCGAGCCGCTCAACCTGTCGATGTTCGATTGAAGACTAGGCGTTCGGGATTCGCCCGTTGACCAAATCGTCGTAATCCCTGGCCAGTTGACGCGACAGGTCGCCGACCTCGAAATTCCACGGCCCGGCCGAGCCGACGAACGTCACTTCGGCCGCGCTTCCGGTGAGGAACATCTGCTCAAAGCTCTCGAGTTCGTCGGGCCAGATTTCGCGCTCGACCACTTCCACTCCGCGGCCCCGCGCAAGGTCCATCACCGTCCGCCGGGTAATCCCGTCGAGGAAGCAATCCGGCGTCGGCGTATGCAGCTCGCCGTCGCGCACGAAAAAGACGTTGGCGCCGGTCGCCTCGGCCACCTGCCCGCGCCAGTCAAACATCAACGCGTCTTCATAGCCGCGGCTTTCCGCCTGCTGCCGCGACAGCGTCGCGATCATGTACAGGCCGGCCGCCTTCGAATGTACTGGCGCGGTGTAGGGCGCCGGGCGGCGATAGCGGGCGATGTCGAGCCGGATGCCCTTTTCGGCGAGCTTCGGATCGAAATACTTGCCCCATTCCCACGCCGCGATCGCCATGTGCGGTTTGGTGCCCTGCGCCGAGACACCCATCTGCTCGGATCCGCGCCAGGCGACCGGCCGCATGTAGGCGTCGACCAGCTTGTTGGCCTTGAGCACTTCCCTGCACGCGGCATCGATCTCGGCGACGCTCCACGGGATTTCGAAGCCGAGGATTTGCGCGCTTTTGTGCAACCGCTGGCTGTGCTCGCTGAGCTTGAAAATCTCGCCGTTGTAGGCGCGCTGTCCCTCGAACACCGAGGATGCATAATGCATCGCGTGGGTGAGAACATGGACGTTGGCCTCGCGCCACGGGACGAGCTTGCCGTCGAACCAGATCCATCCATCACGGTCGTCGAAAGTGCGCTGTTCGGCCATCCATTCGTCCCTGTACTGGACGGCGCCTAAGCCAGCGGTGTCTCGGCGGCAAGCTTGGGACCCCGCGCCTCCGCGGCGAGCTCGGCGCCGCGCCGCGCCGCGGCCTCGATCGTGACGCCGATCAGCGCGTCGAGAACATCGTCGCGGTCGAGCACTTCAAGGCCGGCCTCGGTGGTTCCGTTGGGGCTCGCGACGCGGCGGGCGATGGTATCCATGCTTTCACCGCTCGCCGCGGCCATCCATCCGGTCCCCAGCACCGTCTCGAGCGCCACGGTCGACGCAATGTCGGGATCGAGGCCGCGCTGGACCCCGGCTTTGGCCAGCGCGGCGATGAACCGCGCGACATAGGCTGGTCCGGCGCCCGCGACCGATCCGATCGCCGCCAGCTCGGCCTCGCTCGCGGTCCACGCGACCATCCCGAGAACCGAGAACAACTGCCTTAACTGCTGCCGGAGCGCGTCGTCGGCATCGGCGCTGTACAGGCCAACCACGCCGCGGCGGACGGCGACCGGCAGGTTGGGCATCGCCCGGACGATCGCCGCGGCCCCGGGGAAACGGCTGCGCAGGCTCTGGGCTTCCGCCCCGGCGAGGATCGAAATCACCACCGTCTGCGCCGACAATCGCGGTGCCAGCGCCGGCGCGACCTCGTCCAGCTTCTGCGGCTTGAAACCGAGAATCACCACCTTTGGCGGCCGCCCTGCCTCGCCTATCGAGGCAACGGTCCGAACGCCCTCGACCGGCTTGCCGCTCGGCCGGATCACGATCGCCTGCGACAGCTCGACTCCGGCCGAGCGCCAGCCCTCGACCATCGCTCCGGCCATGTTGCCGCAGCCCACGAACCACGTTGAACCGGGAAGAAGATCAATACTCACGCTTCACCATGCGTGTCGATCAAGGCCGCCGAGATCGCCTCGACCGGCGATTTACCGCCCCACAGCACGAACTGGAACACCGGATAGAAGCGCTCGCACTCCTCCATTGCCGCTTCGGCGATGGCTTCCGCCTGCTCGAGGCTCAGCCCCTCGCCTTCGCGCGCGTCGAGGATGGTCGCGTGGCGGAAGACGATCAGCCCGGAGC
>JBKJYX010000199.1:0-7211 GCA_046715575.1 Sphingomicrobium sp.
TCGTAATCGAGCTCCTCGACCTCGTAGATCGGCTGGCCGGTGTCGGCGTTGTAGCCGGTCTGCACCCGCAGCCCGAGCTGGGCGCCCTTGGCCTTGGCGTCGCGCACCTTGGCGTTGAAGCTCGGCAGCGCGCGCACGCCGAGGTTGGCCATCATCCGATAGCGCTCCTCCATCTGCTCGACGGTCCATTTCAGCGCCCGGATCGCTTTGCCCGGCTCGGTCACCACCGGGGCCAGCAAATGCGGAATATCCTCGTAGGTGGAGAGTTCAAGCATCTTGGGATCGATCAGGATCAGCCGGCACTCGTCGGGGCTCATCTTGTACAGGAGCGACAGGATCATGCAGTTCAGGCCGACCGATTTTCCCGATCCGGTGGTGCCCGCGACCAGCAAATGCGGCATCGGCGCCAGGTCGGCGATCACCGGGTCGCCGGCGATGTTCTTGCCGAGGATCAGGGGCAGCGACATGTTCTGGTCTTCGAACGCCTGGCTGCCGATCAGCTCGGACAGGGTCACCGCTTCGCGCTTGGGGTTGGGAAGCTCGATGCCAATCACGCTTCGGCCCGGGATGGTCGCGACCCGCGCCGACAGCGCCGACATGTTGCGGGCGATGTCGTCGGCCAGCTGGATGACGCGGCTGGCCTTGATGCCGCTCGCCGGCTCCAGCTCATACATCGTCACCACCGGACCCGGGCGCACCTCGACGATGTCACCGCGGACGTGGAAATCTTCGAGTACCGATTCGAGCAGCCGCGCATTGCGCTCGAGTCCGGCGCGGTCGATCTGGGTGCGCGAGCTGGCCGGCGGCGGGGTCAGCAGGTCGAGCGACGGCAGGGCATAGACGCCGCCGAACGCGAGGCTTGCCTGGCGGGCGCTGGCCCTTCGGTTGGCGGCGCCACGGGCGGCCGACGTCACGCCCGGCGAGGGCTCGGTGACGGCCACCGCCGGCCGCGATCGCGGCGGTGCGGCGGCAATTCCCCGCTCGTCGCGCTCGTCCTCGGTGCGCCGTGGCGATGCCGCCTTGGGCCGATCGTCCCGGCGCAGCAATCCGGACAGCCAGCCCTTCTCTTCGGGCAGCAGGCCGATCGAAAGATAGCCGAGCATCAGCCCGCCGGCCCCGAACAGGCCCAGCAAAGTCAGCCGCAGCGGCCCTTCGACGCTGGGGTTGCCGATCTGCGCGACGCCGTAGTCCACCCCCTGCGCCGCCGCGAGCGCCAGCAGCCCGCCCCAGCCGCTGGGCAGGCCGGACACCGCCGAACCGTTGAGCAGGCTCAATGCGATTCCAACCAGAACCGCGCCGATCGCGGCGATGAGGAGGCCGCGGGCGATGGCGCCGGACGGTTGCAGGCGAAGCATGCGGGTGCCGGCCAGCGCGATCACCGGCAGGAACAGCACCGATCCCAGGCCGAACAGCAGCAGCAACGCGTCGCTGGCATAAGCGCCGACGCTGCCCAGCCAGTTGATCGGCGGGCCGCCGGCGGCGGTGGTGAAGCTGGGGTCGGTCGAGCTGTGAGTGGCGAGTGCCAGGCTGCCGGCGACGGCGATGCCAACCAGCAGCGCCCCCCAGGTGCGGATAGCGAAACGCTTCAATGACGCGCCCAGCGCATCGCGCCAGTCGGGTCCCAGGTCCCGTTTCCTTGCCCGCGTTGCAGCGGTCGCCATCGTCCACCCCCAATGTTCGCTCGCGCGAGAATGACTCGTGGTGGACTCTTGGGTCAATGGCCTTCTTGGCATGACGGCGTTAGGGGTCGCGGCCATGGATCGCTCCGACGTCATCATCTTCGGGGGAGGGATGGTCGGCCTCGCGCTCGCCGCGGCGCTGGATTCGAGCGGGCTCAGCGCGATCGTCGTCGACCCGTCCGATCCCGATCTACGGAAGGACGCGGCATTCGATGGCCGCACCAGCGCGGTGTCGTCGAGCTCGATGCGGATGCTCAAGACGATCGGCGTCGCCGATCATTTCCCGACCCCCGGCGGCCCGATCCGCCGCATCCAGGTCGCCGACGGCCTGGCGCCGGGCGGCTTGTGCTTCGATCCCGGCGACGGCGACGAGCCCTTGGGCTGGATGCACGAGAACCGACACTTGCGCTCCGCCTTGCGCGACCGCGCCGAGGCCGGGCCAAATCTGTGGCTGTTGTGGAAATCCGCCGTGACGTCGGTCGAGCGCGATGCCGATGGCGTCAAGGTGGCGCTGGCCGACGGCCGCACGCTGTCGGCGCCGCTGCTGGTCGCCGCCGACGGCCGCAACTCTTCGACCCGCGAGGCGGCCGGGATCCGGGTCGCGCGCTGGCGCTACGACCACTCGGCGATCGTCTCGACGCTGCGCCACGAACGCCCCCACGAGCAGGTCGCTTACGAAATTTTCTTTCCCACCGGCCCGTTCGCGCTGTTGCCGATGACCGACGACGAGCACGGTCATCGCTCGGCGATCGTGTGGTCGGTGCCGGCCGATGACGCGCCCGGCTGGCTGTCGCTGTCCGACCAGGATTTCGCCGCCGAGGCCCGCGCCGCGATGGGCGGCTTCCTGGGCGCCATAACCTTGGCGGCGCCGCGCTCAACCTATCCGCTCGGCTTCCACCACGCGGCCCAGATCACCGCCGAGCGGCTAGCGCTGCTCGGCGACGCGGCGCACGCCATCCATCCGATCGCCGGGCAGGGGCTCAACCTCGGCTTCCGCGACGCCGCCGCGCTCGCGCAGGTGCTGGTGGAGGGCGCGAGGCTCGGGCTCGACCTCGGCGACCGCCAGCTCCTCGACCGCTACCAAAGCTGGCGCTCGCTCGACAGTTTGATGGTGGCCATGGCGACCGACGGGCTGACGCGAATCTACGGCATCCCCGGCGCCGCGGCGTCGGCGGTGCGCCGCTTCGGGATGGGCGTGATCGAGCGCGTCCGGCCATTGAAAAACCAGCTGATGTCCGAGGCCCGCGGCACCAGCGGCGACCTCCCCCTGCTGCTTCGGGGATTGTCGATCTAGCTACTGCAGCGTTGGCTCGATGTCGGCACCGGCGCTGGCCGCCATCCGCTGGAACTGCATCAGCTGGGCGAGCAGGTCGGCGCGGGCGTCAAGGCTCTCCGCCTCGAGCAACGCCTGCTTGGCGCCGATGTCGAATGGCGCGACCTGGGCGATGGCGTTGACCAGCATCTCGTCGTCCAATCGCCCGACCGCCGACCAATCGACCGCCAGTCCGAGAACGTCGCCCAGCCGCCGCGCTTCCTGTTCGACCTCGGCGCGCAGGGCCAGGGGCAGCGCCGGCGGTTCGCTGTCGTCGAACGCGGCGGCATCGACGTCGGCGTTGCGGTAGGGCGTATCGAGATCGGCTTCGGCAAGGATCCGAAAGCGGCTCGAACCGCTCAGGACGATGTTGTAGCGGCCGTCCTCCATCTCCTCGACGCCGACGATTTCGCCGAGGCAGCCGACCCCGTACAGCGCCGGATTGCCGTCATCCATGCTCAACGGCTGGACCATGCCGATCTGGCCGGCGCCGTCGAGCGCATCGCGGACCATGTCGCGATAGCGCGGCTCGAAGATGTGCAGCGGCAGCTGGGAGCGGGGGAACAGGATGGCGCCGGCCAGCGGGAAGATCGGCACCCGCAATGTCAGCGCCTTTGCCCTCATGTGAACAGGAGCGCCGACAGCCGCCGCCGTTGCGCGCGAGTCCACGGGTCGGCCAGGCCCTGGGCTTCCAGAAGCTGGAGGAAGCGCTTGCGCGCCGCCCCCTCGTTCCAGTCGGGGGCGCGGGCGACGATTTCGAGCAAGGCATCGGCGGCGGCGTCGCGGTCGCCCGCCGCCGCCTTCGCTCCGGCAAGCTCGAACCGCGCCTCGTGATCGTCAGGGTTGGCCGCTACCCGAGCCTCAATCGCCGCGGTGTCGGCCGTCGGGGCAGCCGACGCCAGCTCCAGCGCGGCGCGGGCGCGGGCAACCGCCGGCTTGCTGGCGCTTTCGGGCGGCAGCGACGCGAGGATGGTTTGCGCTTCCTCGATCTCACTGGCCGCGACCAGGGCCCTGACCAGCGCCCCGGCCACGTCGAGGTCATCAGGCGCCATGTCGCGGATCTGGCGGAAGATGGTCACCGCGCGGGCCGCGTCGCCTTCGGCCAGGATCTGCTCGCCCATCGCCATCAGCGGCTCGATGTCGGCCAGCGGCGTCGCCGCGCCATCATCGCCGATCTTGAGCTGGCTCAGCAACTGATCGAGCACGCTCTTGAGCTGCGCTTCGGTGCGATAGCTGGTGATGTCGGCGACCGGCTGCCCCTGGTAGAATGCATAGATCGTCGGGACCGCCTGGACGCGGAATTGCGCGGCGATCAACTTGTCCTTGGCGACGTCGATGGTGACCAGCTTGACGCCCTTCGCCGCATGGTCCGCGGCTAGCTTGGCAAGCACCGGCGACGGCTGCGCGCAGAATTCGAGGATAACCAGCGCCGCCATCGACGGTTGGATGACGTCGCGTTCGAGACGCTCGATCGCTTCGCGCTCGGCTTCGCTGAGACCTAGGGTCGCCACGCTCGTTTCGCTCCCGCTGGATTGGCTTTGTGAACGGCCCATATGGGCGGCTGCCGCCTGCGCCACAAGCCATTCCCAGCCTGCCCTCGCAAGCCCTTGCCGGACCGGCGCGGCCCATGCTAGGCGCCCGCCTCACCTCAGCCGGGCGGAACTTCTTGTGCCGCGCGGTTCAGCTCGAGAGCGGGCGTAGCTCAGGGGTAGAGCACAACCTTGCCAAGGTTGGGGTCGAGGGTTCGAATCCCTTCGCCCGCTCCAATTCTCATAGGATCGCGGGCGGCGGCGGCGGCGGCTAAGCGTCCGCGAGCTGCTCCGTGCCGCCGACCAGGGTGCGAAGTTCGGCGCTGGTGTATGGCTTCTTGAGCAGCCTCGCACCGCTGGGCACATCCGAGGCCGCCACAATGCGTCCACCGGAAGTGACGACCAGCTGGATGTCTGGCCGCTCCGCCGAAACCCGGCGGGTGAGCTCCAGGCCATCGCCCGGCCCGGCCAGGTCGGCTTCGGTCACCAGCACCTCGATCTCGGGATGCGATTGCAACATCGCCAAGGCACCCGACGCGTCGTTGGCGTGGAATGTCTCGAAGCCGTTTTCGCGCAGGATATCGGAGGCGACCAGGCCCGCGAAAGGCTGGTCCTCGACGATCAGTGCCGTTCGATTCCAGGAAGCCATACGACCTACACCTATGTGAGCATGAGCAGTTGTTGCTCGAACAATTCCGAGTCTGTCAACGGCACTCGATCGGGCAATGGCTCATTTCCTCGCTTTTTTCTTGGCGCCCGTCTTGGCCTTGGCTTTGACGGCCGTTTTCGCCCTGGCACCCGCCTTGGCTTTCTTGCCCGCCTTGGCTTTCTTGGCCCCCGAGTCGATCCCAAATGCATCGATGCTGCGCTTGGCGATGTCGAGCGCCAGCTGCCAGAAGGCGTTGCCGCGGTCGACCGCCTGCTTGCTTGCGGTTTCAAGCTCGGCGCCGACGATGGTGGCGATGTCGCGCGCCTTCTTCGGGTTATTGATCGCGGCCGCGGCCGCAACCAGGCTGGCGGCGACGATCTCGGCAACCGCCGGGTTGGTGGCGATCTTTGCCGCTTTGGTCCTGGCGCTCTTCACGGCCTTGGTTACCTTCGATGCCTTGGAGCGCGGTTTCGATTTGGCCGCCGCGGGTTTGGCCCGTGGCTTGCTCGCTTTCCTTGCGGTCGGTTGCTTCTTGTCCTTCGCCAAATTGACCTCCATGTGAGCCGGGCGGCCGGTAAGGCTGCCCCGCGATTGTCTCTGTCACACCCGTGTCACACGATTCTGTTTCAATCGTAAGACAGAACCAATTCCGCCCGGCAGCCGAGTGCAGGGCGGTATATAAGTCAAGGGACGTGATGGATAGCCAGACCCCCGCGAACGTCGAATTGCTCGAAGCACCGCCAGCGGCTGCGGCTGCGGCGGCGGCGGCGGCGGCGGAGCCGCGCTACTTCAATCGGGAGCTGAGCTGGCTGGCGTTCAACCGCCGCGTCCTCGAGGAAGCCTGCAACGCTGCCCACCCATTGCTGGAGCGGGTGCGCTTCCTGTCCATCTCCTCGAGCAATCTCGATGAGTTCTTCATGGTCCGGGTGGCGGGTCTCAAAGCCCACCAGGCGCTCGGTGTCGAGGAGCGGTCGGAGGACGGGCTGACGCCGGGGCAGCAATTGACGGCGATCAACCGCGAGGCCGACCAGCTGGTCGCGAACCAGCACGAGGTTTGGGACGATCTGCGCGGGTCATTGCGCGCCGCCGGCGTGATCGTGGTCGCGGATGAGACGCTTGAAGAGGACAGCGAGGCGTGGCTCGACAAATATTTCCGCGAGCAGATTTTCCCGTTGCTGACCCCGCAGGCGATCGATCCCGCCCATCCGTTCCCGTTCATTCCCAATCGCGGCTTTTCGCTGATCTTCGAAATCCGCAAAGGCAAGGCGCAGCCGGTTCGCGAGCTGTTGATGCTGCCGGTCGCATTGCCGCGCTTCATCCGCATTCCGGGCGAAGATTCGCGCTACATCGCCCTCGAGACCCTGATCCGGCGCAAGACCGATTATTTGTTCCCGCGATACCATGTGCTGCGGGGCGGCGCCTTCCGCATCCTGCGCGACAGCGACATCGAGGTCGAGGAGGAAGCCGAGGATCTGGTCCGCTATTTCCGCACCGCGATCAAACGCCGCCGCCGCGGCCGGGTGGTCCGGCTGGAGCTCGAACCGGACATGGCCGAGGGGTTGGTCCGCGGCGTCAAGGAAGGGCTGGACGCGCACAACGCGATCGTCTCCGAAACCCGCGGTTTTCTCGGCATGGCGGATCTTGCCGGGCTGGTCGAGGAGGACCGGCCCGATCTCAAATTCCCGGCGTTCGACCCGCGCTTCCCCGAGCGCATTCGCGAACATGGCGGGGATTGCTTCGCGGCCATCCGCGACAAGGACATTCTCGTCCACCACCCCTACGAAAGCTTCGAGGTCGTCGTCGAGTTCGTGCAGCAGGCGGCGGCCGACCCCGACGTCGTCGCCATCAAGCAGACGCTGTACCGCGCCGGCAAGCAATCGACGATCATCCGCGCCCTGATTGATGCTGCGGAAAGCGGAAAGTCGGTGACCGCGGTGGTCGAATTGAAGGCGCGGTTCGACGAGGAGCAGAACCTTTTGTGGGCCAGCGCGCTGGAGCGCGCCGGGGTCCAGGTCATTTATGGCTTCATCGACTGGAAGACC
>JBKJYX010000200.1:0-3954 GCA_046715575.1 Sphingomicrobium sp.
GTGCTGTTCGAGTGCGTGACCGGCGAGAAGCCGCCCGAGGTGCTCGAGCGGATGCACGGCAGCATGGGCACTCCGCTTGCCGAGGGCACCTGGCCGGGGTTCGGCAAGCGATTCCTCCAGGCGATCGACGCGGCCATGACGATCCGGCCGACGGAACGCCCGCAGTCGATTCGTGAATGGCTCGCCTTGTTCGGGAAGAAAGATGTCGAGGCGGAGGTCAGCTCGGACGAAGAGCCGACCCGTTTCTTCGCCCACGAAGTCACCGCCGAAGAAATCATGCCGGTCGCGCCGCCCGAGCCGGGCTTCGACCAGAAGGAGCCGCTTGAAACTCAGGTGCCGAACGATCCGGGCGAAGTGCAATTCAAGCGCGCCGGACAGGACACCGGGGCGTCGAAGAGAAAGAAGGGCGCTGAAACGGGCAAGGCCGCCGAGCCCGCCATAGTCGAGGATGAGGAACCAGCTCCCGAACCTGCCCCGCTCGACCGGGCCTCGGCCGCAAAGAAGCGAGCGGTCGGCGCAGTGCGCGACGGTGCCAAGGAGCCTGCAAGCCAATGGTATAAGAATCCACGGGCCGCCATGCTCGCCGGTGGCGGTGCCGTGGCGCTGCTGGCGGCCGTCGCCGCCGGCTCATTCTTGTTCGGGAACGGGGATTCAGATTCCGGCTACGAGCCCGTCCCGAATCTGAGCGGGCCGACCTTCACGCCGGTCACCAATCTCGAGGTCGACGGGCTCGCACCGGCCGAGCGCTCGCTTGCCGAGGATGCGCGAAAAGTCGGCGCTCCGGCCACCGCGGTCAACGGTCTCATTGCCGCAGCCGAGCAACTTGAGACGCAGTCGACAGGGCTGCGGACGCTTCAGGGCAACCCGGCGCAGGCCGCCGCGGCGACGGCGCGAGCAGACGAAATGAAACGCACGGCCACCTCGGCCAACGTCGAGTTCGCCACGGCCTTGCTGCGCGATGCGGAAGCGCGGGCGCAGAGATTGTCATCGGACGCTCCTTCGGCGAGCCGGGCGAGCGTGGAGAACGCTCTTTCCACCTTGCGGGCCGCAGTCCAGGCGTCGGCCGATGCCACCGATCCTGCCCAATCGCTGAACGCCGCCCGCGATGCCCTCGGCAAGTCGCAGGTGTTCGGCTACAGCTTGCAGGCCGCGAACCGGCGCGGGTCCGAGGCTCTGGCACAGCGCACGGCGAAGAAAACAATAGTCACCGCGACACCAACGGCAACGGGTCCGGCGGCAACCGTCAAGCCGGTGGCCAAGACGGAAACCGCTACGGCAGCGTCCAGCACTGTCCTTTCGCCGGGCAAGATCGCGCAGTTCAATTCGATCATCGACGGTGCGCGGGGGATGGCGAAGCAGGTCATCCAGATGGGCAACCGGAGCTCGAATGCGACCCGCAAGGCAAATGCGGGGCTGGCCAAGAACTACGACAAATACCTCGCCAATTTGAAGGATTCGGGGCGTGGGGTGAAGACGGACAAAGAGGCCGACCGGCTGATCAAGCAGGCCAACCAGACCAAGGCCTACATCGTCTTTCTAAACAAGCAGTCGTCGTCGGCGGAATAAGCGGGCCTCGGCCCGGCAAGCATGCTTCGTCGCGAGTTAAATTAGGAGGATCTGGCGAGCCGGGGCTCGCGCGGATCGCCACGATTGAGGTCGGCCGGGCTCTGCTGATCGATTTCGGCGCGCGACCGGACTTCGTGTTCGAAGGACACATTGCCAACCCGGAGAAGGGAGCCGACGTCGAGGACTTCGGCGCCGGTAATCCGCTTGTTATCGATGTATGTGCCGTTGGTCGAATTCGAATCCGAGACGTGAAGCTGGTCGCCGGCCAATTCTATCAGGCAATGCGCCCGTGAAACCCCGGCGCCGGCGACGATGATGTCGGCCGGTGCCGATCGGCCGATTTTCAGTCCCGAGGCGCTGACCACAAACCGGGTTTCCGGTATCTCTCCGTCCAGCCGCAGAAGACAATGGATCTGATCGTTTTCCTGTTGGCGGAAATCGTCGGATCGCTTGTAGAACTGGGTCTGGTCCTCTTCCATGGGGGTTGGTTTCAGGAGCTTCGTGCCACCGCGCGATTCGCGTAGCCGGGCCGCCGCGGACAGCAGGTCATCGACACTGGCCAGCGGTGGGGATTTTGCATCGGCAACTTCGGGATCCGCCGGCGGCTGCGCGACAGGGGCCGACGTCGGTTCCAAAATTGGCTTGGCAGCGGCGGGTTGAGCGGTGGCCTCGTCTCCACCTCCGACCAGGCGGCGCAAGTCATTGACCAGCGTCCGCCAGCGAACATCCGATGTATCGCCCGTCCAGTCCGAAAGGTCCGCGGCGTGGGTCAGCTCGAAAATGATCGGCCGGTCGCAGGCTTCGATAATGGCGGGAACGAGCTTGTTGCGCCGATCGGCCAGAGTCGCCTCGGCCCGTACCCAGCGCGACAAGACGGAGCGGGGCGACCACAGCACGACCACGGCTTTCGCCGCTCTCAACTCTTTCTCGATGACTTCGTCGAACGTTTGACCCGATCGCAATGCCGCGTCCCACCAGACACTGAATCCCTCCTGGGCGAAGGACTCGGCGAAATGCCGGGCGGCAGTCCGGTCTTCCCTGCTGTAGGAGAGAAAGATGTCAGTGTCGGACACGTATATCCCCAAAGTGTGAACCCATCGGCCCCGCTGGAGACCGTCACTACGCCGCCAAGACGCCCCGCTGGCCACAACGGGACCAGATGCGCTTCGCCGCAAGCGACTCGAACACGCGCTTTTACTCTCTGTTAACTAACGTCAAAAGTCGAGCACGAACTCTGGCTCAGAGAGGGCGGAAATGGGATTCCTGTCCTCTTTTGGCACTATTTGCGCGCGCTGTGGGCTAAGCCATTCCCAAATCCTGCTGCTGGTTGACTAGCCGCCACTCGTCGAGATCCGCGAGCATGGTGCGCGCGGCCTGCTCGGTAAGGTCGGCGGCGCGCGGCAGTTCGACGCCCCGCATCAGTTCCGCGTCAATTTGCCCCAAAGTATTGGCGGTCGTCTCCGAACGGACCGCGCTTCCGCCGAAATCGCCCTGGAAACGGATCCCGAACACCGCGGTGCCGAGCGCCGGGAAGCCGGCCGACACCAACGTGAACCAGCTACTGAAATTCTCGACCAGGATCGGGGCGAGCGCATAGCTGGCGATCACCGTGACGGAGACCAGCAGGGTGGCCATGAACAACCAGCCCGCGACCTTTTCCAGCCGCTTGTCGAGCGCGTCGATCTGGCCGGCGCTCCTGTGGTGATAGGCAACCTGCGGCGCGATCTCGAAGGTCGCCACCGCCCGCGCCAGCTCGACCTCCCGGTGTTCGTCGATGGCGCCGCTGGGGCAACCCATCGCTCGCCAGACGGCGCCCGCATACCAGTCGATCCAGCGCGCCGAGACCGGGTTGGTGACGCTCCCCGGCGGGTCCGGGGCGGCGATGCCGAGCAGCTTCAGGCTGCGCATCGGGCGAAGTCGCTCGGCCAACTGGCGATAATCGAGCCAGCGGCGGTGCCATTGGTTGCGCACGCCCATCTTGGTGTTGAGGATGATCAGGAGCGTGATCAGGAACTCGAACAGCGCCAGCTCGAGGCTGGCATGGGGAGCCATGAAGGCGCTCAGTCCGATGCACACAGCGACGCCGCCGAGCACGAAATTGAACACATGGCCGCTGCGGTAGGTCTGCGCGAAGTGGCCGGCCAGCCGGTCGCTCCAGCTGTAGGCGTCCTTGAGCAGATCGAGCGACGATTCTGCCTCATACTCGTCGAGGTGCGAGTCTCGATAGCTCCGCCATTCGTCGTCAATTTGCGCTGCGCAGTAGGAATCGCGAAAATTTCCCGGTCTGAAGCGCTTCACGCCGGTCGCCGCGAGCAACAGCGGATATTCGATCCTGAAGCGATAGCTAGGCGGCTGCTCGTGAGCGAACTGTTTGAGAAACTTTCGTTC
>JBKJYX010000201.1:0-2690 GCA_046715575.1 Sphingomicrobium sp.
CGCGGCGCGATATTCTTGCCGGTGGTGGTCGCCGGCGCGACGAACGCATCATGCCCTTCCATCAGCCGGACGACCAGCGGCGCGACGCTTTCCGCCAGCCCATGCTCGAACACCGGTGCATCGGCGACATGGACCTTGCCGACCCCGGCGATCTTGGCCGCGGCTTCGGCGACCGCGCCGACATCTTTGCCCGCCACGAGTAAATGGACTTCGCCGAGCTTCGCGGCCGCGGTGACCGCCGCCAGCGTCGCGTCCTTGACCGCTTTGCCGTCATGTTCGACCAGAACCAGCGTCTTCATTTCACCACTCCCAGCGCTTTCAATTTGCCGACCGGTTCATCGACCGAGCCGACCTTGACGCCAGCCTGGCGCTTGGCCGGCTCGACCACCTTCAGCGTCTCCAGCCGGCGCGCAATATCGACGCCGAGCTCCTCAGGCGTCTTGGTCGCGAGCGGCTTCGACTTGGCCTTCATGATGTTGGGCAGGCTCGCATAGCGCGGCTCGTTCAACCGCAGGTCGGTAGTCACCACCGCCGGCAGCGTCAGTTGCACCGTCTCGGCGCCGCCATCGACTTCGCGTTCGACGCTGACGCTGCCGTCCGCGACCTCGACTTTGGAGGCGAAGGTGCCCTGCGGCCAGCCGAGCAGCGCGGCGAGCATCTGGCCGGTCTGGTTGCTGTCGTCGTCGATCGCCTGCTTGCCGAGGATGATCATGCCGGGCTGCTCTTCCTCGGCGATCTTGGCGAGCAATTTGGCAACGCCCAGCTGCTCGACCTCCGAGCCAATAGCATCTGGGGTCTGGATCAGGATCGCGCGGTCGGCGCCCATCGCCAGCGCGGTGCGCAGCGTCTCCTGCGCCTTGGCCGGCCCGATCGACACCGCGACGACCTCGGTCGCGACGCCTTTCTCCTTCAGCCGCGTCGCTTCCTCGACAGCAATTTCGTCGAACGGGTTCATGCTCATCTTGACGTTGGCGAGGTCGACCCCCGAGCCATCCATCTTGACCCGCGGCTTGACGTTGAAATCGATCACCCGCTTGACCGCGACCAGAAGCTTCATTGGTTTCCCTTTCCGTCCCACGACGCATAGGCCGCCGTGAGCGTCCCGAAGTCGCTTTCGTCGGGCATCTTTTCGTACTGCCGCGGGGCGCCGCTTGCGACCCCTGCCAAGCCTTCGCCCAGAAAGACGTCGACGAACGGGCGGTGGCCGGCCGGCTCGTCGAGCATGGTCGAGCGGACGTTGACGAAACCCTCCATCGCGTCGGGCTCGGTAAACAGCCAGCTCATGCACGACGGGCAGAAATGGTGCTTGGTCGCGCCCTTGATTCCCCCGAGGATGGTTTCGCTATCGCTGCTCTCGAAGCGGTCGGCGGGATAGAGACTGCTGAGCGAGAAAGCGCTCGCGGTCATGCGCTGGCATCCCTTGCAATGGCAGGCGAAGGTAATGAGCGGGTCGCCATTCACCGCGAACCGCACTTCGCCGCAGCGGCAGCCGCCTTCCTGACGGTCGCCACTCAAGCCGCCACCGCCTGGCGGACCTCGGCGACGATCTTCTTGGCGGCGTCGCCGAGGTTGTTGGCGGCGACGATCGGCAGCCCGCTCTCGGCGAGAATCTTCTTGCCCTGGGCGACATTGGTGCCTTCCAGGCGAACCACCAGCGGCACCTTGAGATCGACCTCGCGAGCCGCGGCGACGATGCCGTCGGCGATGATGTCGCACTTCATGATACCGCCAAAAATGTTGACCAAAATGCCTTTCACCGTCGGATCGGCGAGGATGATCTTGAACGCCGCGGTGACCTTTTCCTTTGACGCTCCGCCGCCGACGTCGAGGAAATTTGCCGGTGCACCGCCACTCAGCTTGATGATGTCCATCGTCGCCATGGCGAGGCCGGCGCCGTTGACCATGCAACCGATGTCGCCATCCAGCTTGATGTAAGCGAGGTCGTATTTCGACGCCTCGATCTCTTGTGGATCCTCTTCGGTGAGGTCGCGCAGGGCCTCGAGGTCGGGGTGGCGGAATTCGGCGTTATTGTCGAACGAGACCTTGGCATCTAGCACCAGCAGCTTGCCGTCATCGGTGACCGCCAGCGGGTTGATCTCGATCTGGCTGGCGTCGGTTCCGACGAACGCATCGAACAGCTTGGCGAGTACGTCCTGCGCCTGCTTGGCGTGATCGCCCTTGAGGCCCAGCGTCGCCGCCACGGCGCGCCCATGATGCGGCATCAGGCCGGTGGCCGGGTCGACGGTCAGCGTTTCGATCTTGTCGGGCGTGTCGTGGGCGACCGCCTCGATGTCCATGCCGCCCTCGGTCGAGGCGACGATCGCGATCCGCCCGCTGCTCCGGTCGACCAGTAGAGCGACGTAAAATTCCTTAGCAATATCAACGCCATCGGTGATGTACAGCCGCTGGACCTGCTTGCCCGCCGGGCCGGTCTGGACGGTCACCAGGGTCCTGCCGAGCATCTCCTTTGCATACTCACGCACTTCCTCGATTGACTTGGCGAGCCGCACGCCGCCCTTGGCATCGGGACCCAGTTCCTTGAACTTGCCCTTGCCGCGGCCGCCGGCGTGAATCTGCGCCTTCACCACCCACAGCGGCCCGGGCAGCTTGTTCGCCGCCGCGACCGCTTCCTCGACCGACATAGCGGGATAGCCCGCGGGTACGGGCACGCCGAACTTGGCGAGCAGTTC
>JBKJYX010000202.1:0-8588 GCA_046715575.1 Sphingomicrobium sp.
GCGCCGACCACATGCTCAACCACCTGCGGGTCGTTGAGCCCGGCGCCCGCGTCGATGGTGTCGCGCACATGCGCCTCGAAGCTGTCGCCCTCCTCGAGCACCGCGGCGATCCCGCCCTGCGCCCAACCGGTCGCGCCCTCGTTCAGGCTCCCCTTGGCGATCACCGCTACCTGATGAGTTTCAGCCAGGTTGAGCGCCGCCGTCAGCCCGGCTGCGCCCGAGCCGACGATCAGCACGTCGTCCGCTTTGCTCATGCCGCTTGGTCTTCGCTGGCGCCTTCGCTGACCAGGCTCAGGAACACGTCCTCCAAATCCGGATCGCGGGTCGAGACGTCGACGATCGCCAGCCCTTCCTGGGCCAGGGCCGCGAGCACCTCGCCGGCGTTCACGCGGTCCTTGCGGTAGGTGATCTCGAGCGTGTGCTCGTCGATCAGCGTGATGTTTTCGAAGAACGGCGCGGTCGGAACCGTCGTGATCTCATGGTCGAAGGTGACGACCACGGCCTTGTCCTGCGCCTTGGCGATCAGTTCGCGGGTCGGCTCATTGGCGATCACCTTGCCGCGATGGATGATGGCGATGCGGTCGCACAGCTGCTCGGCTTCTTCGAGATAATGGGTGGTCAGCACCACCGTCACGCCCTTGTGGTTCAGCTCACGGACGTAGTTCCACAACTCGCGGCGAAGCTCGATGTCGACGCCGGCGGTCGGCTCGTCGAGCACCAGGATCGGCGGCGAATGGACCATCGCTTTCGCAACCAGCAGCCGCCGTTTCATGCCGCCCGACAGCGTGCGGGCGTAGGCGTCGGCCTTGTCGGTCAGGTGCATCGCCGCCAGCAGCGCGTCGCTCTGCCGCTCGGACGGCGGCACGCCATAGAGCCCGGCCTGGATCTCCAGCGCTTCGCGCGGCGTGAAGAACGGGTCGAACAATATCTCCTGGGGGACGATGCCGATCGAGCGCTTGGCGTTGCGCGGGTGCTCGTTGATGTCGAAGCCCCAGATCGTCACCTTGCCACTGCTCTTGGTAACCAGCCCGGCGACGATGTTGATCAGCGTCGACTTGCCGGCTCCGTTGGGGCCGAGCAGCCCGAAGATCTGTCCACGCGGCACGTCGAAGCTGACGTCGTCGAGGGCAAGCTTGGGCTCGCTCCCCTGGCCGGCATAGGTCTTGGAGAGGGATTCAATGCGGATTGCGGCGTCGACGGCACTCATCGCGGCACGCATAGGCAGGGGCTGGTGCGGCGACAAGTAAACGCGCCGTTTACCCTCATCGCTACGTTCATCTTGAACTTGAAGATGTACGGAAATCCCAAATGATCCGTTTACCGCATCTTCGCGGCCTGGTTCTGGGCCTTGCGGCGCTTATCGCGGCGTCGCCGTCGCTCGCCGCGCCGGTGGCGCCGAACAGGTATGCATCCGGAACCGCCACGATCACCCAGCCGGCGACCGTGCGCAAATTGAACGACCTCAATTTCGCTTATCTGACGGTGACCACGGCCGGCACCGCGATCATCAACCCCAACACCGACACCATGACTACCACCGGCGGCGTCATGCACGTCGGCGGCGTGCCTTATTCCGCGCTGTTCGAAGCGGTGTCGCCGGTCAAGAACGTGGTCATCATCCGTATTCCCAGGAACCCCATCACCGTGACCCGGGTCGGGGGAACCGAAACCATGACCGTCGACACGTGGACGCTGGCCGGCAGCGCCAACCGCAACGTCGTCGCCAGGGAGCCGTTCGAGTTCAAGGTGGGCGGCACGCTCCATGTCAACGCCAACCAGGTCGAAGGTCTCTATCTCGGCACATTCACCGTCGACATCCAATATCCCTGACCTTTTTCGATTTTGGCGATCAGGGTAAAGTTCACTGGAACCATATATTGAATGGATGGTGAGGCCGCCTCGGCCATCAGTGCGGCGTGGACATTCGAACACTGATCATCGCCGCCGGGCTGCTGGCCGCCGCGGTTCCTGCTGGCGCGGCCCCGACCTTGCCCGATCGCAACGCGACGGGCAGGGCGCTGATCCTGGTGCCGTTGACGCTGACCAAGATCGACGATCTCAGCTTCGGTTCGATCATTCCATCCGGATTGTCGGGCATGGTCGCGATCGACGCCTCCACCGGGGCGCGAACGGTCGCCGGCGGTGTCGCGGGCATCGCCAGCGACCCCGGCAATCGCGCTTATTTCGCCGGTGGTGGCTCGCCCAACCAGCTGGTCATCATCACGATGACGCAACCGGTCCAGCTCACGAGCGTCGCCGGAGACACGATCCCGCTGCTTGCGCTGACGCTGCAAGGATCGCCGATCAAGACGATCGATCCAGTGACGCGCACCTTCTTCTTCGGCATCGGCGGGATCATCGTGGTCAACGCGAACCAGCCGGAAGGCGTTTACGACGCGATCTTCGACGTCACCGCCAATTATCAGTAAGCCGTCACCACCTCATTGAAGCGCCTGCTCATTGAAGCGACGGGGTCCGATTGCTAGGTGGGGCCGATGCCGATCCCGCCGCCCGAAATCATCCGCGTCAAATCCCTTCAAGTCGCGTGCGACGGTTCGGGCGATATCCCGGCGGCGCTCGGCCACCCCCGCGTGTTCCTCAGGATCGAGCCCGAGACCGGCTTTGTCGAATGCGGCTATTGCGACCGCCGGTTCGTGCTCGAGGGCGGCGCCGCGGACACGCCGAAGCCATGACCGCCGGCGATCCGCGTCATTTCCTGTACCGCGAGGGCATGCTCGATCCGGACCAGGCCAAGCGCCTGGCGGCCCGGCACCTGGGAAGCGCCGACGACGGCGAGCTCTACCTCCAGTACAGCGCCAGCGAGGCATTCGGTTTCGACGACGGCCGGCTCAAGACCGCCGATTACCACACGACCTCGGGCTTCGGCCTGCGCGGCGTGACCGGTGAAACCACCGCCTTCGCCCACGCCAACGAGATCAGCGCCGCGGCGATCGACCGCGCCGCCGCAACCTTGAAGCTGCTCGATCCCGCGACCGCCGCCGCGGCTCCCTCGCCGCGTCGGACCAACCAGTCGATGTATGGGGCCGACGATCCGCTGTCGGACATCCCGTTCGCCGCCAAGGTCGCGCTGTGCCAGCAGATCGATGCGGCGGCCCGCGCCCGCGACCCGCGCGTGTCGCAGGTCAGCGTGTCTTTGGCCGGCAGCTGGAGCGTGATCGAGATCGTCCGCGCCGACGGCTTTGTCGCCCACGACGTCCGCCCGCTGGTGCGGCTCAACGTGCAGATCGTCGCGCAGGACGGCGCGCGCCGCGAGACCGGCTATCACGGGCTCGGCGGACGCTATCTTTACGGGCGGCTATTCGAGCCGGCGGAGTGGAATCGGGCGATCGACATCGCTTTGGCCCAGGCGCTGGTCAACCTGGAATCTGTCGCCGCCCCGGCCGGCGAGATGCCGGTCGTGCTCGGCCCCGGCTGGCCGGGCGTACTGCTCCACGAAGCGATCGGCCACGGCCTCGAGGGCGATTTCAACCGTAAGGGCACCTCGGCCTTTGCCGGCCTCCTTGGCGAGCGGGTCGCCGCGCCGGGCGTCACCGTCATCGACGAAGGCGCGATTTCCGACCGCCGAGGCTCGCTGACCATCGACGATGAAGGCACCCCGACCGGCCGCACGGTTCTGATCGAGGACGGCATCCTGAAGGGCTACCTCCAGGACAGGCTGAACGCGCGGCTGATGGGCATGGAACCGACCGGCAACGGCCGTCGTGAGAGCTTCGCGCATGTGCCGATGCCACGGATGACCAACACCTTCATGCTCGGCGGCAACGACGATCCCAAGGAGCTGATCGAGCGGGTGCCCAACGGGATCTACGCCAAGAGCTTCGGCGGCGGGCAGGTCGACATTACCAACGGCAAGTTCGTCTTCTCGTGCACCGAGGCCTACAAAATCGAGAACGGCCGCCTCGGCGCACCGATCAAGGGTGCGACCCTGATTGGCGATGGCCCGACCGTGCTCACCCGGGTCAAGGGCGTCGGCAATGATTTCGCGCTCGACGAGGGCGTCGGCATCTGCGGCAAGGGCGGCCAGACCGTCCCGGCCGGCGTGGGCCAGCCGACGCTGCTGATCGACGGCCTGACGGTCGGCGGCACGGCGACTTGACCGACTGGCGCGGCGACGTCCTCAAATATTGGTTCGGGCTTGATCCCGAAACTTGGTGGAAGGGCGGGCCCGAGCTCGACCAGGAAATCCGCCGCCGCTTCCTCAAGCCGTGGTTGGAAAAGCGCGAGCTCCCGGTCGCGGCATTTGTCGATCATCCGCTAACCGCGCTCGCCGGCGTCATCCTGTTCGACCAGTTCCCGCGCAACATCTTTCGCGGCCACGCCGACCAGTTCGCGACCGATCATCTGGCGCTGGCGATCGCCATGAGAGCGGTCGACCGCAAGTTCGATGATGAGCTGGAGCCGCAGGAACGCGGCTTCCTCTACATGCCGTTTCAGCACAGCGAGACCATCGCCGACCAGCGGCGCTCGCTCATGCTATTCACCGCGCTCGGCGACAATTATCTGCTCGGCTTCGCCAAAAAGCACCACAATGTGATCGAGCGTTTCGGCCGCTTCCCGCACCGCAACGCGATTCTTGGCCGCGCCCGGCGCGCCGACGAGATTGCCGCCGGTGACGTGGTCCCCTGGTAAAAGCGCCTAGAGCAGGTGCGCGACCGGGCCGAGGTCGACCCCCGCCTTGGCTGCGCCAGCCTCCAGCTCTTCGCGAGGAACGCCTTCCTTGGCCCGCGCGACCGCCCAGGCGAGGGTCGACCGGGTGCCCGAGCGGCAAAAGGCCAGCAGCTTGCCGTCGCCGCATTCGCGCATCGCGTCGTGCATCGCGTCGACGTCGGCCGGACCGATGCCGCGGGCGATTGGAATGAAACGAAACTCGACTCCGGCCTGCCCCGCCGCTTCCTCGATCTCGCCGCTGAGCGGCTGGCCCTCGTCCTCATAATCGGGGCGGTTGTTGACGATCATGGTCACCCCCTGGCGCTGCAGCTCCGCCACGTCGGCAGGTGAGATTTGCCCGCTTACCAGCGTCTTGTCGTCAAGCTCGCGCAACATCGGTGGCCTCCTCGTGCAAATTCTCCTGGGCCGCGACGGCGGCGAGCATTGCCTCGCCATACCGCGCGAGCTTGGCTTCGCCAACGCCATTGACCTGGGCCAGTTCGCTCAAGCTGGCGGGCCGGGTTGCGGCAATCTCGCGCAGCGTCGAATCGTGAAATACGACATAGGGCGGCACCCGCGCTTCCGCGGCCAATGCGCGGCGGGCTTCGCGCAAGGCCTCGAACAACGGATCGGACGGACCCTCGTCGCGCAATCGACGAGTCTTGCGCTTGCGTGGCGGCGGAACCGCGATCACCAGCCCTTCCTCGCCCCTCAGGATCGGCCGCGCGCCGGGCCCGAACGACAGGCCGCCATAAGCATCGGCGCGCAGGGCGTCGCGGGCGATCAGGGCGCGCGCGACCGGCCGCAACAGCGCGATTTCGTCGGCGGCGGCGATGCCGAACACCGACAGGCGATGATGGCCAAAGCCGCGCACCTTTTCGCTGTCGTTGCCGGCGAGCACCTCGGCCAGATGGGCGACGCCGAACCGCATCTCAGTGCGGAAGGCAGCGGACAGCAGCTTGCGCGCAACCTCCGTCGCATCGACGGTTTGCGGTGGCTCCAGGCAATTGTCGCAATTGCCGCAGCGGTCGGGCGCGGCATCGCCGAAGTGCCGCAGCAGGATCGCGCGGCGGCAACCCGCCGTCTCGACCAGGCCGGCAAGCGCATTGAGCCGCTCGCGTTCCTGCGGCCGGCGCTCGGACTCGACTTCCATTTCGATCCGGCGCCGCGCTTGCGCAAAATCCTCGGCTCCCCAGAACAACCACGCCTCGGACGGCTCGCCATCGCGGCCGGCACGGCCGGTCTCCTGGTAAAAGGCCTCGATCGATTTGGGGATGCCGGCATGGGCGACGAAGCGCACGTCGGGCTTGTCGATGCCCATGCCGAAGGCGACCGTGGCGACCATCACCATCTCTTCGGAGCGGACGAAGGCGGCCTGGTTGCGGGCGCGGACCGGTGCCTCGAGCCCGGCGTGATAGGGCAGGGCAGGGCGCCCCGTGGCCGCCAATTGCTCGGCCAGGCGTTCGGCCTTGTCGCGGCTTTGCGCATAAACGATCCCAGGGCCCGGCCTGTCGATAAGCAACTGCTTTAGCTGCGCGCCAATGCCGTCTCGTGGGCGGACGTGATAGCGGATGTTGGGCCGGTCGAAGCCGGCGAGTATCAGGCCTGCTTCGGGGATGCCAAGCTGGGCGAGAATGTCGGCGCGGGTGCGGGCGTCCGCGGTCGCGGTCAACGCCAGGCGCGGCACATCGGCGTGGGCGTCGAGCAACGGCCGCAGCAAGCGGTAGTCGGGCCGGAAGTCGTGGCCCCATTCGCTGACGCAATGCGCTTCGTCGATCGCGATGAGCGCCAGCGGCACGCGCTCGAGCAGGCGGCGGAAGCCCTCGGTCGTCGCCCGCTCCGGCGCGACATAGAGCAGGTCGAGCTCGCCGCTGCGAAATCGCTCGATGGTCGCTTCGCGATCGTTGTCCGCCGAGGTCAGCGAAGCGGCGCGAATACCGAGCGTGTCAGCGGCGCGGATCTGATCGTGCATCAGCGCAATCAACGGCGAGATGACCAGCGCGGTGCCGTCGCGGACCAGCGCCGCGAGTTGGTAGCAAAGCGACTTACCCGAGCCCGTCGGCATCACCGCCAGCGTATCTTCGCCCGCGATCACCCGCGCCACCACCTGCTCCTGGACGCCGCGGAACGCGTCAAAACCGAACACGCTTTTCAACAGCGGAAGTGGATCGCGAGTCACTCCGCCGCCTCCGCGGTTTCTTCCTCTCGCTCGGCTGCCTGGCGGTACCACAGCTCGGCGTAGAGGCCGTTGCCCTCCAGCAATTCCTCGTGCGTGCCGTGTTCGGCGACCCGGCCGTCGTCGAGCACCACGATCTGGTCGGCGCCGACGACGGTCGACAGCCGATGGGCGATGACGATCGTCGTCCGGTTGCGTGACACCCGGTCGAGGGCGTCCTGGATCGCCTGCTCGGTGCGGCTGTCGAGCGCGCTGGTCGCTTCGTCGAGCACCAGGATCGGCGGGTTCTTGAGCAGTGTGCGGGCAATCGCGACGCGCTGTTTCTCGCCGCCCGAAAGCTTGAGGCCACGCTCGCCGACCATCGACTCGTAGCCGTCCGGTAGCGCCGCGATGAAGGTGTCGATCGACGCGCCGCGCGCCGCGCCCTCGATCTCCGGTTGGCCGGCGCCGTCGCGGCCATAGCCGATATTGTAGCCGATGGTGTCGTTGAACAGCACCGTGTCCTGGGGAACGATGCCGATCGCGCCGCGCAAGCTCGTTTGCTGCACCGCCGCGATGTCCTGTCCATCGACGGTGATGCGTCCGGCGGTCGGGTCGTAGAAGCGGTAGAGCAGCCGGGCGAGGGTCGACTTTCCCGCACCGGAAGGGCCGACGACAGCGACCGTCGTGCCCGGTGGAACGTCGATGTCGAGGCCCTTCAGGATCTCGCGTTCCGGGTCGTAGCCGAACTGGACGTTTTCGAACCGCACATGCCCCTTGGTCACGACCAGCGGTGCGGCGCCGGGGGCATCCGTGACCTCGGCCGGCGTATCCAGCAGGTCGAACATCGCCTCCATGTCGATCAGGCCCTGGCGGATCGAGCGATAGACCCAGCCGAGCATGTCCAATGGCCGGAACAGCTGCATCAGCAGCGCATTGACCAGCACCACGTCGCCCGGCGTGAAGCGGCCCTGGCTCCAGCCCCAGACGGTGAACACCATCGCCCCGGCCATCATCAGGTTGGTGATCAGCGACTGGCCGATGTTGAGCCAGGCGAGCGAGGTTTCGTTCTTGACCGCCGCCCTTGTGTAGGCGGCGATCGCCTCGTCGTAGCGGACGGCCTCGCGTTCCTCGGCGCCGAAATATTTGACCGTCTCGTAGTTGAGGAGGGAGTCGACCGCCCGCCCGATCGCGCGGTTGTCGACCTCATTCATCTCGCGCTGCACCCGCGCCCGCCAGTTGGTCACGGCCCGCGTGAAGACGATATAGACGGCGACAATGGCCAGCGTTGCGGCGACCAGGCCGGGGCCGAACTTGATCCAGAAAATGACGCAGATCGCGCCCAGCTCGATGACCGTCGGGGCGATGTTGAACAGAAGGAAATAGAGCATCATGTCGATGCTTTTGGTGCCGCGCTCGACGATCTTGGTCAGGCTTCCGGTGCGCCGCTCGAGGTGGAAGCGCAGCGACAAATCGTGGACGTGGCGGAATACTTCTCCGGCGAGCTTGCGCGCGGCGCGCTGCCCGACCTTCTCGAACAAGGCGTTGCGCAAATTGTCGGCGAGGACCCCGGCGAAGCGCGCGATGGCGTAACCAAGGACCAGCCCGGCGACGACGCCGAAGGCGGCGGTCCCGGCGGACATGCGGTCGATGATCGCCTTGTAGGCGAACGGCATCAGCAGCACCGCCGCCTTGCCCGCCAGCACCAGCAGCACCGCGGCGATCACCCGCGCCTTCAGTTCGGCCTCGCCCTTCGGCCACAGCA
>JBKJYX010000203.1:0-3994 GCA_046715575.1 Sphingomicrobium sp.
CAATTGAGGCGCCGACGCCACACTGCTAGGTCTCGCGGCGATGGCCACCCAAATCGAACCAGAGCCCGACAAGCCGGCAGGGAAGATCGGCAATTTGTGGCTGGTCTGGCGCCACGCCGCCCGATATCCGAAGCAGATCGCCGCGGCGGTGTTCTTCCTCTGCCTGTCGTCGGCGGCGACGCTGGCGATCCCCTACGGCTTCAAGCGCGTCATCGACCAGGGCTTCGGCTCCGGCGGCCTGGGAACCGAGGCCGTGGCCACCGCCTTCCATTATTTGCTGCTGATCGTCGTCGTGCTGGCCGCGGCGACGGCGCTGCGCTTTTTCTTCGTGTCGTGGATCGGCGAGCGCACCATCGCCGACCTGCGGGTCGCGGTGCAGAAAAATCTGCTGACTCTGCCGCCGCGATTCTTCGAGGAGAACCGCCCGTCGGAGATCGCCTCGCGGCTGACCGCGGACACCGCGATCCTCGAGCAGGTCGTCGGCTCGAGCGTTTCGATCGCCTTGAGGAACATCGCCACCGGTCTCGGAGGTATCGTTTACTTGTTCCTGCTGTCGCCCAAGCTGGCCAGCTTCATGGTGATCGGAATCCCGCTGGTCTTCGGCCCGGTGATCTTCTTCGGCCGCCGAATTCGGAGCCTCAGCCGCTCGTCGCAGGACCGGATCGCCGATGTCGGCTCGACCGTGTCCGAGACCTTGGGCGCGATGAAGGTGGTCCAGGCCTTCGGCCAGGAGGAACGCGAGCTCGGGCGCTTTCGCAGCGCTGTCGAAAACGCGTTTGCTGTCGCCCGCCGCCGTTTCACGATGCGCGCGGTGATGACCTTCACGATCATCGCTTTGGTGTTCGGATCGATCGTCATGCTGCTGTGGGAGGGCGCCTCCGACGTCGCCACGGGGCGGATGACCGGCGGCTCGATCGCGGCGTTCGTGTTCACCGGCGTGCTCGTCGGCGGCGCGTTCGGCGCGCTGACCGAAGTCTATGGCGACCTGCTGCGCGGATCGGGCGCCGCCGGCCGCATCGAGGAATTGATGCGGGCCAAGGCGGAGATCCGCGCTCCCGCCAACCCGGTGCCGCTCCCTGAACCGGCGCGGGGCGCGCTGAGTTTCGACAACGTCAGCTTCCGCTACCCGACCCGGCCCGACGACAAAGCGGTGCACGAATTGAGCCTGGCGATCGCACCGGGCGAAACCGTCGCCGTGGTCGGGCCGTCGGGCGCCGGCAAGTCGACTTTGTTCCAGCTCGCGCTGCGTTTCTACGATCCGCAGGAGGGGCGCGTGACACTGGATGGCGTCGACCTTCGCGATGCCGACCCGGCCGCCATCCGCAACCGCATCGCGTTCGTGCCGCAGGAAAGCGTGCTTTTCGCGGCGTCGGCGAAAGACAACCTGCGATACGGCCGTTGGGACGCGAGCGACGCGGACATCGAGGACGCCGCCAGGGCCGCCAACGCCCACGAATTCATCGTCCAGCTTCCCGGCGGTTACGACAGCTTCCTCGGCGAAGGCGGCGCGCGCCTGTCCGGCGGCCAGCGCCAGCGGATCGCGATTGCCCGCGCGCTGCTGCGCGATTCACCGTTGCTGTTGCTCGATGAGGCAACCTCGGCGCTCGACGCGCGCAGCGAGCAACTCGTCCAGGAAGCGCTCGAGCGGCTGATGAAAACGCGCACAACGGTGGTCATCGCGCATCGGCTGGCGACCGTCCGCGCCGCCAACCGAATCATCGTCATGGACGGCGGCCGGATCGTCGAAGAAGGCACGCACGCGTCGCTCGACGCCGCGGACGGACTCTATGCGAGCCTCGCCCGCCTGCAGTTCGCCGGGCAAGCCGCCTAGGCCCGAGACTCCAAGCCGCCTAGGCCCGAGATTCCAGGCCGCTTAAGTTTTAGCCGCCACTCGCTCCGCCGGGCGGCTTGGGCTTAGCGCTTCGGCGCGTGCTGGTGCGGCGAGTCTTGGGGCGCGCCGTTTTCGCGCGGGCGCTGGTCTTGCGCGCGGTCGCGGGGCTTTTCTTGGCCACGGTGCGCTTTTTCGCAGTGCTCGCCGTCTTGCGCTTAACCGGCGCCTTGCGCTTGGCCGCCGTCTTGCGCTTGGCTGGCGCCTTGCGCGCCGCCGGTTTCTTCTTTGCGCCCGGGCTCGATTTCGCGCGCGCCGGCTTTGCGCCTGAATCATCGTCCGACCACTTGCCGGACAGCACGCGTTGCGCGGCATCGGCGACCGCTTCGGCGATCAACGCCCCGAGCTTGCTCGCGCTCGACATTACATTGGTCGCCGCCTGCGACGCCGAATCCGCGGCGTCGAGGCCGGCGTCGCGGATCTTGCGCCGTGCCGCCGGGCTGGCGCTGATCGCCGCGGCCGCGGCCGCCAGGCCGGCGCCCAGCATCTCGCGGCTCATCGCCGCCTTGGCGATTTTGTCGACGGTCGACTTGCCGGACTTTGAAGACTTGGATGAACTCTTTTTCGTGCTCGATTTCGCCATTGCAAAACCTCCCTTGGTCAAGAGAAAGACACTTCAGCCGCGTAACAGTTCCCGCCGCGGCCGCGCGCCAAAGCTTCAAGACACGAAAATGCGGACAAGTAAAAGGGGATCGCCGACGGTAGCGACGATCCCCTTCGACATGGTCAGCGGCCGGAGGTTCCAGCCGTTCGGGTGCGCTTAAAGCATCACCTCGCGAACGATTTGGACCGACCCCTCTGCTGAACCATGAGACATCGGATCACCTCCTTTCGCTGTGTTGAAACCAACACGAACATGAGTCTTGTTGGCGCACAACGCAAGACTTGTATTGCGATTCAAATTCGGCAATCTTCGATCGTTCGTGCTGCTTCGGGCCCTGATGGCATTACAAGCGCCGGCACCACCAGCGTCGAACCTCCCGCTCCCGCCAACGTCACTGCAACCCGCCCGCGGCTAAAGGCGATCGCGTCCAGCAGAGGGTCGAAGGCGCTGAAATCGGCCGTCACGCGCATCGAATTGGCTTCGAAGCGCACCGGGACATTGCGGCTCGCGGAGCTGGTCCAGACAAAAATACTTGCCGCGGGAACCGCGCTCGTCGGTGAAAGATTCACGCGCCGCGTCGCCTTGGTGCAGCGGATCACCAGCCGCGCAATGCCGCCGGTGTCGATGAAGCGCGCTTCGCTTGCGCCCGGCAATGGCTGGTAGGTCCACGAACCGGGCGCGACCGGCGAGGCGCTATGGTCGGCGGCCTGCGCGGAAACTGATGCGGCGGGAGCAAGCGCGATCAGCGCCGCGAACAAACTGCGCAACATGCTGGTCAGCTGCCCAGCCGGTCGACTTTGGCCTGCAGCGCGGCCAGTTCGGCGCGCAACTTCTCGACCTCCTCGTCGCGCAATTTCTTGTCGGCCTCGGCTTTGGCTTTGGGCGTGAACGCCCGGCTTGCCTCGCCGAACAAAGCCATGTTCTTCTTCGCCAGATCGGCCAGCGCATTGGTTCCGAACGCATCGCGCATTACCGTCTGGTTGCGCTGGAATGCGTCCATCGCCGCTTCCAAATATTGCGGCACCATGCCTTGCATCGAATTGCCGTAAAGGCCGATCAGCTGGCGCAGGAAATTGACCGGCAACATGGTCGAACCGCGCGCTTCCTCATCGACGATGATCTGGGTTAGCACGTGGCGCGTGATGTCTTCGCCGGTCTTGGCGTCGACGACTTCGAACTCGCGGCCCTCTTTGATCATCGCCGCCAGATGGTCGAGCGTGATGTAGGTCGAGCTTTCGGTGTCATAAAGCCGCCGGTTCGCGTACTTCTTGATCGTCGCCTTGCCCGAAGACTTTGCCATGAACCGCTCCAAAAACCGTGACGGCAGCCTACTACCGGAGCATAGTGCGCTGCAACATGAACCGGCCCCGCGCCCACTGCCGCTGTTCCTCGAGCTGGTGCGGATGGCGGCGGAGCACGATCCCGAACTGGCCCGCACTGCGCTCGCCGGGCTGTTGGCCTACGAGCAAGCCGAGCGCCCGCGGCCGCCGCCGCAGCATCCG
>JBKJYX010000204.1:0-3135 GCA_046715575.1 Sphingomicrobium sp.
CTTGAGCTCGAGCATCCGCTGGCGGCGATCCAGATGGGCCTGATCTACGTCAATCCCGAAGGCCCGGGCGGCAACCCCGATCCGCTGCAGTCGGCGCGCGACATCAAGATCACCTTCGAGCGCATGGCGATGAACCATGAGGAAACGGTCGCGCTGACCGCCGGCGGCCACACGTTTGGCAAGGCGCATGGCGCCGGCGACGCGAGCCTGGTTGGCGCTGCGCCGGAGGGCGCGGATATGGCGCTGCAGGGCCTCGGCTGGTCGAGCGGCCACGAAAGCGGCATGGGCGAGCACACCATCACCAGCGGCATCGAGGGCGCGTGGGTGAATACGCCGACGCAGTGGTCGGAGAATTATTTCCGCTTGCTGCTCGATTATGAGTACGAACTGGTGCGCTCGCCGGCCGGCGCGCGGCAGTGGCAGCCGATCAACCAGAGGGAAGAAGACAAAGCCCCGGCGGCGCACGACCCGTCGAAGCGGGTGCCGACGATGATGACCACCGCCGACATGGCGCTGAAGATGGATCCCGAATTCCGCGTCATCTCGGAGAAATTCCGCACCGACCATGAAGCGTTCAAGGACGCCTTCGCGCGCGCCTGGTTCAAGCTCACCCATCGCGACATGGGTCCCAAGGTCCGCTACCTCGGGCCGGAAGTCCCGCAGGAAGATCTGATCTGGCAGGACCCGGTCCCCGCCGGTTCCGCGCCGGGGCAAGCCGATGTCGCCGCCTTCAAGGGGAAGATTCTCGACGCCGGCCTCACCATCGGCCAGCTGGTCAAGACCGCCTGGGCCTCGGCCTCGACCTACCGCAAGTCGGACCATCGCGGCGGCGCCAACGGCGCCCGGCTTCGTCTCGCCCCGCAAAAGGATTGGGCGGTCAACGAGCCCGAGGAACTCGCCAAAATTCTCGGCCGGATCGACGAGCTGCGTGGGCCCCTGTCGATGGCCGACGCCATCGTCCTGGCTGGCACGGCGGCGGTCGAGAAGGCGGCGAAGGACGCCGGCTTCGCCGTCGAGGTGCCCTTCACCGGCGGACGTGGCGTTGCGACCCAGGACTGGACCGACGTCGAAAGCTTCGAGGTGATGGAGCCCGCCGCCGATGGTTTCCGCAACTATCTGAAGACCAAGCATAGCGTGAAAACCGAGGAACTGCTGCTCGACCGGGCCGCGTTGCTCGGCCTGTCGGGGCCCGAGATGACGGTGCTGCTGGGCGGCCTCAGGGTGCTGGGCGCCAATTACAAGGATGCGCCAATGGGTGCCCTCACCGACCGCAAGGGGCAGCTGACCAACGATTTCTTCGTCAATTTGCTCGACATGGATACCGTGTGGGAAGTGGTCGACACCAGCGGCGACGAGGAGTTCATCGGCTATGACCGCGGCGGCAAGCAGGAGAAGTGGCACGCGACCCGCACCGATCTCATCTTCGGTTCCAACTCGCAGCTACGGGCGACGGCCGAAGTCTATGCCGAGAAGGGCCATGAGGAGAAGTTCGTGCGCGACTTCGTGCACGCGTGGACCAAGGTGATGAACGCCGACCGCTTCGACCTCAGCTAGGCCGCATGAGTTCGCCCATGATCCGGCGGAGGGTCGCGGCGAGGAGCTGAAACTCGCTCTCGCGCGGGCTCGAGCGGCGCCAGATGAGCGCGATCCGGCGGAAACCGTGATCGGAGAGAAGCGGCTTGGCGTCGATATTTGTCCCGTCGAGGATGCCCGCCTCGATCGCCATCGAGGGAATGAAAGTCACGCCCAAGCCGTTGTCGACCATCTGGACGAGGGTGTGGAGCGAGGTGCCCATCATCGCCGCGTGCGCCCGCAGGTCCGGCCGGTTGCAGGCCGACAGCGCATGGTCCTTGAGGCAATGCCCATCCTCAAGGAGCAGCATGCGGTTCTCGTCGATCGCCGCGACGTCGACCGTGGCGCCCCCGGGCGCTTCGCCGCGGGGAAAGGCGACGAATAATGGGTCGTCGAACAGTGCGGCGGAATCGACGTCGCCGCAGCCATAGGGAAGCGCGAGCAGCACGCAATCGAGCTGGCCGCGATGCAGCGCCTCGCAGGCCGCCTGGCTGGTCTCCTCGCGCAGGTACAGCTTCAGGCTCGGCCATTCGCGGCGCAGCTTCGGGAGCATCGCCGGCAAGAGGAAGGGGGCGATGGTCGGGATCACGCCCATCCTCAACTCGCCGTGGAGCGGCTGGCCTTCGGCACGGGCGACTTCGGCAATTTCTTCCGCCTCGCGCAGCAAGCGGACGGCCTTGTCGGAAATCTTTTCGCCCAGGGCCGTGAAGCGGACGACGCGGCGGGTGCGCTCGACCAGAGTGACGCCGAGCAGCGTCTCCAGCTCGCGCAAGCCGGCCGAAAGCGTCGATTGAGTGACGTAGGAGGCATCGGCCGCCCGGCCGAAGTGACCATGCTCCCGGAGCGCGACGAGATATTGGAGCTGCTTGATGGTGGGGAGGTAGGTAGCCAGTGGCGTTTCCGATCAATTCGGCCGGAATAAGCGCCTTGATCGATTAATGCCAGTCACCCGCCAAGCTTTAGTTCCAGGCTCGATAGAACGCATAGCCGCTGGTCAGGGTCAACAGCACGCCGACGAACGTCAGCAGCAAGTCGGGATTCACGCGCTTGGCGAACCACGCGCCGAACGGTGCCGCGGCAACGCCGCCGATCAACAGGCCGAAAGTGGCGATGGTGAAGGCTTTCCATCCAAGCGCGGCAATGAAGGTCGCCGAGATGGTTACCGTTAGGAAAAACTCGGCCGTGTTGACGGTGCCAATGGTACGCCGGGGATTGCTTCCCTGGACCAGCAGGTTCGACGTGACGATCGGGCCCCAGCCGCCGCCGCCCGCCGCATCGAGGAAGCCGCCGACAAGTCCCAGCGGCGAGACGATTTTCGGCTGGCGCTCGGTGTGCCGGTGCATGATGCCGCGGTAGAACAAGTACAGCCCGAGGGCGCCGAGATAGGCAAGGACGATCGGCTTGGCGGTCGAGGCGTCGATCTGGGTCAGCACATAAGCGCCGAGCACGCCGCCGATCACGCCCGGAATGGTGATGCGGAAGAATAATCGCCAATCGACATTGCGGTGCGCGACATGGCTGACGCCGGACACCGCGGTGGTGAACGTCTCCGCCGTATGGACG
>JBKJYX010000205.1:0-3410 GCA_046715575.1 Sphingomicrobium sp.
TCGCGCGGCTTCGCCGCAGCCGAGCGCTTCGCATCTCTTGATTAGGTCGAAGCGCCGCTGCGCGCCGTTCGCCCTACTCGCGGTGCATCGCTTTGAACCACTCCCGCACCCCGGCCAGCGCCTCGAAACCGCCTTCGGGCAGGACTTCGCCGGCCGGACCGGGGGTCGACGTTACTGCGGGGTCTTCACAGAGCAGCTGCCGGCTCCTTCTGACGACACGCAGCCGTCACTGCAGTTTGCGCCGCCTCCGCCTTTGGTTCCATCGTCGCATATCGCGACATTATTTTTCGGGTTGGGATAGGTGGTGACGGTGCAGCGGCCTCCGTCCGTCCCGGTCTTCACCGTGTACGTCTTTCCACCGCAGGAAAGGTCGATTGAAGCGTAAGCAACCTTGGTTGGCGTTCCACCGGGCGGAAGGTCTTTAATGAATTGCGCCAAATCGCGGTCCGGCCGAGACTTGGTCGGCTCTTGCGGCTTCGTGCAAGAACAAAGCGCAATCGTGATCGTGATAAGCGAAAAAGCTGAGAGCAGACGTGGCGTCATACATTCCCCCTTGTACTCTTGGTTGCTCAGCACCCGTTAGCACACGTCCGTCACGCGCGGTGAATCCGACGCCGTCGCGCGGCTTTGCCGCAGCCGGGCGGGTCGCGGCTCTTGCCTATGATGAAGCGTCGCTATCGCGTCGTTCCTCATAGGCGCGGCGCTGTGCCGCCTCCCATTCAATCTGGGCGGCGGCGTCCCGCGCATGCTGCTCGTCATAGATGCGCTTTTGCTCGTCCAGGTTCATCATGTGCCATTCGTCCGGGTCGACGCCGGCGGGCGCGCGGCTCGCCTTGCCGAGGCATTCGAGCGGCTCGGTGCGGACGTCGCCGTCGCTCCGCCCGATGAGGTAGCGCTCTGGCCACAGCAGCGGCCGGTCGGGCTCGGCCATCGCCGCCCAATGGTCGCGCCGCGCCTGGTCGAGGACCCGGGCCATGTAGGTGTCGGCGATCTCGAGCATGTTCCGCTCGCCGCGGCGGGCCTCCATCAGCATCGTCCAGCCGTCGTCGCCGTGGCCCTCGATCATCAGGTCGAACGCCACCTCGAGGACGGTGATCTGGCGCAGGTAGAAATCCGCTTCGACGATCTCACCTTCGAGGCGCGCCTCGCGCTCCTGGCCGACCTTGCGCTGCCATTTGGCGACCAAGCGCTCGATGAGCTCCATCCGGAGATCGGGGCTGTCCTCTTGCTCTTCGGGCTCCGGCTCCGGCGAGGCCGCGCGCTGGGGCCGCCGCTGGATACCCGGCACGGGGCCAAGGTGGGGCGGGCCGCAGTCCAGCCCCTGGCGCCGCCGGCCGATCGCCACCGCCTGGTCCCAGGCGGCGCGGAAGCTGTCGGCCGAGTGGACCTTGTAGAGCGCCTCGATGCCGGTGACGTTCTTGTCCATCGCCGTGCAGGCGGCCTGCGGCGATCCGGTTTCGGCGAGCAGCTCGATAAACCGCCGCTGCAGCTCGGGCGTCCAGCCGTCGGGCCGCTTGACCTTGCGCACGACGGGCTCGAAATCGAGCAGGTTGGAGTTGGCGGGCGGGGGCTGGGAGTTCGAATCGCTCATGGAGTCCCTGTAGGTCGGCCTTCAGGGAATTGGCCGACTGGCAGCTTGAACCAGATAAGTTCGAAATAGGACAGGAGAAAATTGTGCCCTCGCTTGTTAGTAGGGGCACGATGGCCAAACGTGTGACCGAAACCGCCGAAGCGCGGCCGCCTGACGATCAGCCTGGGCCCCGGCTGCCGCCCGATGCCGCGGTCGCCGCTTACCCGGAAGGGCTGCTGCCGGAGATGTTCTCGCCGCTGGGCATGCTCGGGCTGGCCGACGAACTGCCGGTGATGATCGCGTTTATCGACCGGGACTTGCGCTACCGTTTCCTCAACAAGGCGCTGGCCGACTGGCTCGAGATGCCGCGCGCGGAGATCCTCGGGCGGACGATCGCCCAGGTTGGCGGCGAAGAAGCGTTCCGCGACCGCGAGCCGCTGATCGAGGCGGCGCTGGGCGGCGAGCGGCAGGCGGTCAGCACGACCTTCGAGCATCCGACCCGCGGGCAGTTGGCGCTGCAGTCGCAATATATCCCGTGGCGCGATGCCGCCGGCGCGGTGCAGGGGTTCATCGCGGTGGCGACCGACGTCACCGAGCAGCGCGGCGCCGAGCGAGCCTTGCGGGAAAGCGAGGCGCGGTTCCGGCGGATCGCCGATTCGGCGCCGGTGATGATGTGGGTAACGCGGCTCGACCGAACCCGCGACTTCGTCAACGACGCTTATGCCGAATTCCTCGGGCTGAGCCGCGAGGGGGCGCGGACCTATGATTGGACCCGGGCGATCCACCCCGACGATTTGGAGCGGCTGTTGGGCGAAAGCCAAAGCGGGGAAGCGTCCCTCAAGGCGTTCACCATGGAGGCGCGGTACAGCCGTCACGACGGCGAGTATCGCTGGCTCAAAAGCGTCTCGTCGCCGCGGTTCAACGCCGACGGCAGCCTCGCCGGCTTCATCGGCGCCGCCAGCGACATCACCCCCGCCAAGGAGGCCGAGCTCGAGCTGAAGGATTTGGTCGAGGAGCGCACCGCCCGGCTGACCAAGAGCGAAGCGCAGTTCCGGGCGATCTTCGAGACGGTGCTCGAAGTCCTGGTCCTGCTCGAACCCGACGGCACCATTTTGGAATTGAACCGCAAGGAAGCGGTGTGGCGCGACCCCGAACCGAACAACGCAGTCGGCAAGAAGATCTGGGACGCGCCGACGCTGCACGCTTATCCGCAGCACATCCCGCTGATGAAGCGCGCGGTGAAGCAGGCGGCGAAGGGCGAGCTGTTCAACGAGGAAGTGACGATGGAGCGCGACGGCGTGCCGACCGCTTACCTCGACATTTCGATGCAGCCGGTGCGCGACGAGCATGGCTCGATCATCTATTTGTTGTTCGAAGCGCGCGACATCACCGAGTTGAAGGCCGCGCAGGAACAGCTTCGCCAGAGCCAGAAGATGGAGGCGCTCGGCCAGCTGACGGGCGGCATCGCCCACGACTTCAACAATTTGCTGACGGTGGTGGTCGGCGGGCTCGACCTGATCGCCAAGCGGACCGACGCCAAAATCAAGCGCTATGCCGACAATGCGCTGTCGGCGGCCGAGCGCGGCGCCCGTCTAACCGCGCAACTGCTCGACTTCAGCCGGGTGCAGAAGCTCGAAGTCCGGCCGACAAATGTCGCGCCGCTGATCGAAAATATGCGGCCGCTGCTGCGCAATGTGCTCGGACCCGGGATCGACAAGCGCTTTAACCTCGACCGCAACCTGATGCCGGTGAGGGCCGATCCGACCCAGCTTGAACTCGCCGTGCTCAACCTTGCGATCAATGCGCGCGACGCGATGCCCGACGGCGGCACGCTGTCGTT
>JBKJYX010000206.1:0-8046 GCA_046715575.1 Sphingomicrobium sp.
TTGCTCGACCGCCCATTCGATGTCCTGCGGCCAATGGTTGCGGCCGTTGATGATGATCATGTCCTTGGCGCGGCCGACGATGAAGATGTAGCCGCCCGACAAATAGCCCATGTCGCCGGTGTCGAGCCAGCCGTCGGCGGTCAGGCAGGCGGCGGTCGATTCGGGATCGCGGAAATAGCCGGTCATGACGCTGGCGCCGCGGACGTAGAGCTTGCCGATGCCGCGGTCGGGCAGGAGGGCGCCGTCGGCCCCCCGGATCTCGACTTCCATGCCGGTCACCGGGCGGCCGCAATTGACGATCGCGCGGAAGCGGCGCGGCCGCTCGCGATCGGCGGTCTCGGCCCCGGACAGCGCATGCTCCTCGACCAGCTCGAGGCGGATGCCTTCGCCGGGCGGCATCAACGAAACCGCCAGGGTGGCTTCGGCGAGGCCGTAGCTGGGGCAGAAGGCGCTGGCCTTGAAGCCGGCTTCGGCGAAGCCGTCGACGAACGCCTGCATGACGTCGGGGCGGATCATGTCGGCGCCGTTGCCGGCGATCCGCCAGCGGCCGAGGTCGAAGCGGTCGGCGGCGCGGGTCTGCGACGACATCCGGCGCGAGCAAATGTCATAGCCGAAGGTCGGCGAGTAACTGACGGTCGTGCCGGGGTTGCGGGAGATGAGGTCGAGCCAGGCGAGCGGGCGGCGGGCGAAATCCTCGGTCTTCAAATAATCGACCGAAATCTGGTTGGCGACCGGCGACAGCAAGCAGCCGACCAGGCCCATGTCATGATACCATGGCAACCACGAGATCACTCGGTCGCTGTCCTCCATGGCCAGCCCGACGCCGTGGGCGCGGAGGTTGTCGAGCAGCGCGTGGTGAGAGACCGCGACGCCGTGCGGGAAGCGGGTCGAGCCGCTCGAATATTGCAGATAGGCGATCTCGTCGGTGCCCACGGCGGGCAGATCCGCAACGGCCGGGTCGATCTCGGCCAGGGTCTCCCATTGGCGCGACGGAATGCCAAGCTCGGCGGCGGCGGCGGCGGCGAATTCGGCAATCTCGGCCGGAAACAGGAACAGGGCCGGGTCGCTGCTGGTCAGCATCACTTTCAATTGTTCGACATAGGCTTCGCGGCCGCCGAAGCTGGTGGGAAGCGGCAGCGGCACTGGCCAAATTCCGGCATAGACCGCGCCGAAGAAGGCCGCGGCGAATTCGGCGCCGGTCTCGGCGATCAGGGCCAGGCGGTCGCCGGGCTTGAGACCCAGGCCGATGAAGCGATGGGCATGGGCCAGCGCGTCATCGCGCAGCTGCGAATAAGGGTAGGTCTGGACGAGGGTGCCGCGGGCGTCGTGGAAGTTCAGCCCGCGTTGGCCGCGTGCGGCGTAGTCGAGCGCTTCGCCCAGAGTCGCGAAATTGGCGATGCGCCGAGGATTGCGGTCGATGGTTGGCGTCGCGCCTGGCGGAGCTAGCCCGACGGGGGGAGCGAGGCCGGGTTCGATCGCTGGCTTAAGATCGAGCACGCGGTTCCTTCCTCACTGAGCATTGGACTAACAGCCTTGGTGTGGCCTCCCGAGTGGCTGCAACATGAACCAGCCACGCTTTGTGATGGTTGGCGAGTGTGGCACAAAAAGGGCGCATGCGTTCCAGCCCGAAACGGAAACCGCGCCCGCCGCTCGACGCCGGGAAGCTCAACGAGCTCGCGCTGGCCTACGTCGGGCGGTTCGCGACGACGCGCGCCAAGCTGCGGTCCTATCTGACCCGAAAGGTGCGCGAGCGCGGCTGGGACGGCGGTCCGGCGGTGGATTTGGACGCGCTCGCCGAGCGTTTCGCAAGCCAAGGCTATATCGACGATGCGGCCTATGCATTGTCGAAATCACGCTCGCTGACGGGGCGTGGCTACGGCCTGAGGCGGGTCGAGCAATCGCTGCGCATGGCCGGCGTCGAGGAACCGGACGCGGCGCCGGCGCGAGACCTTGCCCACTCCGATGCCGTCCTATCCGCGTTGCGCTTCGCCGAGCGCCGGCATCTCGGACCCTTCGCGAGTGAGGCAGCCGATCGCAAAATGCGTGAGCGGGCGCTCGGGGCGATGATCCGCGCCGGGCATAGTTTCCGCCTGGCCCGGGCGATCCTCGACCTGCCACCGGGCGCCGAAATCGACCTCGCCGAGCTCTCCGAGAATAGCGGATAATGCGAGATTAAAGTCGTTTTGCCGACACTGTCAGCCATGTTAGAATGGGAAGGTGCAGCGTAGCAGCACTCAGCTGACGGGCGACAACCCGCCGGATGTCACTCCGGCGAGCGCGGCCCGAGGTAACTCCGAACCGGATTCGTCCGAATTGCCGCCGATCACCGGCCGAGTGAAGTGGTTCGACTCGACCCGCGGCTTCGGCTTCCTGGTCAGCGACGAGCTCGACGGCGACGTGCTCTTACATTTCAGCGTGCTTCGCGAGCATGGCCGCCGGAGCCTTCCCGAAGGGGCCATCGTCGAATGCGTGCCGGCGCGGCTGGAGCGCGGGCTGCAGGCGCGGCGCATCCTGTCCATAGACCTGAGCTCGGCCTTGCCTGTGCAGCCCAAAGCTCCCATTTCGGCCAGGGAGCGGGCCGATCGCAAGGCATTGTCCGAGACGGCCGGAGAGTTTCAGCCGGTGGAGGTCAAGTGGTTCAATCGCGTCAAGGGCTATGGCTTCGTCAACCGGGGCGGCGAGGAAGAGGATGTGTTCGTCCACATGGAGACGGTTCGCCAGTCGGGCCTGGGCGAGCTGCAACCGGGCCAGCAGCTGGAAGCGCGGGTCGCGCCAAGCTCCAAGGGCCTGACCGCCGTCGAGCTTCGGGCGCCGCACTGATCCTCGGCACCGCGCTGATGCTCGCATCCACCGTCGCCGCCTGCGCCCCCAGCGGCCCGCCGCCGTCGCTTCTGGCTGAGCGTTCGCCAGCGGGCCTGCAGCAGATGACGCTGGACGTCCGCTCGGGTTCGAAGGGCCACCGGTTCATCGTCGAGGTCGCCCGCTCGCCGCAGGAGCAGGAGATGGGCCTGATGAATCGCCAATCGCTGGCGCCCGATCGCGGCATGATTTTCCCTTACGACCCGCCGCAGCCCGCCGCTTTCTGGATGAGAAACACGCTCATCCCGTTGGACATGATCTTCATCCGCGCCGACGGCCGCATCGCGCGCATCGCCGCGAATACGGTGCCGCTGTCGCTCGAGCCGGTGCCGGCGGGTGAGCTGGTCGCGGCCGTGCTCGAGATCGCCGGCGGGAGGTCGGCCGAGCTTGGCATACGCGCCGGCGATCGGGTCGACTGGCCGCACTAGGTAGCGGGGCAGGTTGAAGTCGCGACCTGACGCAATGTCCGTTTTCTACCCATTGCGGACGTTAGCGGGAGACAGGACAAGTCGACGCTGCAGCGCGTGTGCGCCTGTATACGTTGCAGCAGCACCCGATCGGTCTTGCTCAAGCCCTTTTGAACCGCCTGTTCCAGTTGGGTCGCTGCTTCCACGGTGCGATGGTTGTGATGCGGCGCCTTCACTCTTCCGTAAGTTCGGTCCGATATGAACAGAGTGAAGAAAATCAAAAAAGAGTCGTTCTGCGATGGCGAATATCGGTTTTTGGCAGAGCGGAAGAACGGCTCTAGTTCACCGCGATGATTTTCCCGACCATGCTGCAAACGGGACATTGGGGAAGGTGGGCGCGCGGCATGGTCGCCGCGACGTTCTCAGTCCGACAGAGGCTTCGCTAATCCTGAGAGCCTATGAGGAGTCTTGCCAAGGCTGGTTTTGGGCAGCCGATACGAGCGGTTGCCTGACGTATTTGACCGACTGGGTCACACCGCTACTGACGGACCAGCCAGACAGTATTCTTGGTACCCCGCTCGCTGACCTGTTCGTTAAAGGAGGCGAAGGATCCGGCGGGGGTCGCAATCTGCCGTTCATGCTCACCAAGCAGTCCAAATTTGAAAAGCTTATCGTTCGGGCCGCTGTCTCAAGCGAAAATCGCTTGTGGTCCATTTCCGGAACCCCTCAATTCGATGCGGCCGGCCAATTCACAGGCTTCCGTGGGAGCGGCGTCGATATCACGGAGCAGCGTAAGTCCTCTGAACACGCTTCGCGATTGGCGATGTATGATTCCCTGACGGGCTTACCGAATCGGTTGCGGATGGCAGACGTATTGGAAGCCGATTTAAATGGACTGGACATCCATAAGCGGGCTTGCGCAGTGCTAATGCTAGATCTCGATCGATTTAAGCAGGTCAATGACACATTGGGCCATCCGGCCGGTGATGCGCTTCTCAAGCAGGTGGCAGAGCGGCTGCTCAGGATTGTTGGTGACAAGGAACGAATATTCCGGCTTGGCGGCGATGAATTTCAGGTAATTCTGCGCGACTGCAATGATCGCGACATTCTTCGTGAGCTCGGAGACAAAATCATTGCAAGCCTGTCGCAACCTTATTCCATTGAAGGTAGTCGGTGCATTATCGGCGCGTCGATCGGGATTGCGGTGAGCCCAATGGACGGACGTGGGAGCGACGAGCTTATCCGCAACGCGGACTTGGCTCTCTACGCTGCGAAAGGTAGCGGGCGCGGTTGTGTCAGCTTTTTTTCAAGCGACCTATTGCAGGCCGCCGAAGACAACCGCGTCCTCGAAGAGGATCTCCGCGACGCGCTCGAGAAGGGCGAAATTCACGTTTTCTATCAGCCAATCGTAAACGCCAGAAACAACCTGACGACAGGCGTTGAAGCGCTCGTGCGTTGGCACCATCCAGAACGTGGATCGATTCCTCCTTCTCTGTTCATACCGATCGCTGAAGAAGCGAATCTGATCGGCCCGTTGGGCGAGTGGGTCCTGCGCAAGGCGTGCGAAGATGCGGCGAGCTGGCCTGGAAACCTGAGGGTCGCGGGCAACGTGTCGCCAATTCAGTTCACGAGCGGATCTTTGCCTGCGATCGTGACATCGGCACTGGCATCATCCGGGCTTTCTCCTGATCGGCTCGAGCTGGAAATTACGGAAGGCGTATTCCTCAGCGAGTCTGCGGCAGCCGACGCAGTTTTTGCATCGCTTAAGGAGATCGGCGTACGTCTTGCGCTCGACGACTTCGGGACGGGTTATTCGTCGCTTGGCTACCTAAAGACTGCGCCGTTCGACAAGATCAAGATCGACCAGAGTTTTGTGCGCGCGGCAACTCTTCCCGGTTCCCGTAACAGCGCGATCATCGCAGCAATCGTCGCCTTGGCGGAAGCACTTGGAATGGAGACGACTGCGGAAGGTATTGAGACTCAAGATCAGCTCGCGCTCATCCAATGTCTTCGAGTTAGCCACGCACAAGGCTATATTTATAGCCAGGCTATCGCTTCCGATGAATTAAAGGATCGGCTTGAAACGGGCGAATGGATTATTCCTCCTTCCGGTCCGGCCAAACAGCGCAGCGACCGCGTTTCCATGTACCGCAAAGTGCGGGCCATTTTTGGCAATCACTGTCGTTCGGTCCTAATTCGCAATCTCTCCGAAACCGGTGCGTTGGTTGAAGGGCTCCAGGATGTTCCGTTTGATAGCCACCTGATCATCGACTTTGGGGAAGGGCACCTCGTCTTTGCCAAAATAATTCGATCCCGTAGTCACCAGCAGGGGCTCGTTTTTGAAGAACCCATGGTAAGTGACGGTATCGGTGGACTGCGCACGACACGTCGCGTTTCTCCCTACGCGCTTCAGAAGGCAGGAGTGCCCGCTTTTGGTGAAGCTGAAAGGCCGCCGGCTCCTCAGACAGACAACTCGATGGCACTGGAATCCCTACGATCAAAACTCGGGCTTCCACTCTCTACAGCACGCGTCCCAACCTCCGGCGAGAATAGCGATGGGACGTTCACCCAACGCCAAGTATTGGACGGCGGCAACCGCCCTGGAAGCCCCAATATTGATGGAGTTGGCAATTACGACCGCGCCCTTCGCGATGGCCTTCAAGGCACCTCGACACTTCAGAGCCGCGATGTGCACGAACGCCCGTTGACCGGCGACGAGATTGGCCGACTGGAAAAGGCCGCGGAAGCTAGCGCCAACCCCCAACTGAAGTTCATCGTCGCGCTTTTGATCCTGACGCGGGTCCGACAACGCGATCTGCTTGAGGCCTGCTGGGATCAGTTCGACCTGGATGCAGGCGTCTGGGTCATTCCATCTGCAAATACCGGGAAAGAACGACGTGTCGAACTTTCGCAAGAAGCCGTGAACGTAATTAGCAACTTACCTCGGTGGGATAACTGCCCTTACATTCTCGCAAACCCAGCGACCCAGAAGCCTTATCGCTCTTTTTTGACCAGCTGGGACACCGCAAGAATAAAGGCGGACCTTGCCGACGTTGAAATCGACGACCTGCGCTTCTGCAATGTTGAAAATACCAAGCATTTTCCCGCTCGAGCCAATAAAACGAAAAGAATAATTGATAATTTTACTCATCCAAAGAAATAAGCCGTTAATTCATCTACGTTCGTAATCGCGACAAATTCTCCGGCAGGTTCAGAATCCAGTGTCGCCACTGATCGCAACTCGCAGGCGCATGCCGAATCTTGCTTGTAACCGCATCAAATTCGGTCCGCCGCTCGGCCGCGATGGGCGTAGAGCTGCCATAAGCCTAACGTCCGCTTCACACCCAAATCGGACATCAGTGCTTGCTGCAGGAACTCGGTCTTTGTGGATCATTACCTGCCCCCCAATCCGCACTAGACCCGCCTTGCGCGGGGCAGCCTAACGCGGCAAAGGCCCTCGCGCATGGGCTTCTGGTCGAAAAGCTTTACCTGGTGGAACGGGGCGACGTGGGGAACCTCGCTGTTCACGCGCCGCTTCGGCAAGGAAGTCGGCCGCGACGAGCTCGGCAACCTCTATTTCCAGCTTCGGAAGAATCCGGCGCGACGCTGGGTCGTGTACCCCGGCGATAATGACGGCAGCAACGTCCCGCCGGGCTGGAACGCCTGGCTCAAGGGGACGATCGACGACCTGCCCGACAAGGCGCTGCCGCCGCACCGCAAATTCCATCAGCCCGCGGCCAAGAATCTGACCGGAACGATGGCCGCGTTTCGCCCCGACGGCGCGCTTGGCATCGGCAAGGTGCGCCCGGCAGCGACCGGGGACTATCAGCCGTGGAAGCCCGACTGAGCGTGCGGGCAGCTTGGGCTTTGTGTGCAGTGGTGGCATGTGCGGCGGCTTTGGGCGCCGGCGGCTGCGACCGGAACAAGCCGGCGCAGCAGGCGGGGCCCTCGGCGGCGGGGACCGTTGCGCGCGGTCCGGGCGCCGTGGCGGGAGTCACCCCGATGGCCGACCGGGTCGCGGTGCTCGGGCTGATCAACAAGCGCAACGGGATCGTTCGCGACATCACCTTGAGACCCGGCCAGGCGGTGCGGGTCAAGGACGCCGTGGTTCGCTTGGCCGCTTGCGAGACGACCGCGCCATGGGAGAGCGAGCCGTTGACCGGCGCGTTCGTCCAGCTTGACGTCGAGCGCAGCGACGGGCGCATGCAACGGGTGTTCTCGGGCTGGCTGTATAAGGAATCGCCGTCGCTCAATGTCGTTGAGCACCCGGTCTACGATGTCTGGCCCAAGAGCTGCGCGATGACGTATCCGGCGGGTCCCGGGGCATCGGCCGTACCGGTCGCATCGAGCAATCGGTCGAGCGCCAGGAAGTCGGGCGGCGTGGCGGCCGGGCCGCCGGAAGCTGACGCCGCCGCGCCCGCACCCGCGGAAATTGGCCCAGTGCCGCCGCCCATCGAGCCGCCACCGAGCGCTACTGACAACAACGCGACATAGTCGGCGCGCGGCACGCTCACCGCCCCCAGCGAGGCGAGATGGTCGGTCATGAACTGGCAGTCGAGCAAGGTGAAGCCGCCGACTTTCAGGCGGGCGACCAGCCAGGCGAGCGCCACCTTCGAGGCGTCGGTCATGCGACTGAACATCGACTCGCCGAAGAACGCCCGGCCGAGCTTCACGCCGTATAGGCCGCCGACCAGCCTATCCTCATGCCAGCATTCGATCGAGTGGGCATGACCGACCGCATGCAGCCCAAGCGTTGCTCGCTCGATTGCCGAGTTGATCC
>JBKJYX010000207.1:0-3970 GCA_046715575.1 Sphingomicrobium sp.
CCCTTGTTGTCGGAGACCTTGCCGCCGACCTCGACCCGGGTGACGATCGTCCGGTCGTCGACCTCGACCGCCTGCAATCGTACCTTGCCGTCGTCGATCAGGACGCGGTTGCCGGGGCGGATGGTCCCGAATAGCTCGGGATGCGGGAGCTCGACCCGTTCCGGCCCGCCGAGGGCCCTTTTGTTGTCGAGCGTAAAGCGGTCGCCGGTCTTGAGCATCGCCGATCCGCCCTTGAACCGGCCGACGCGAAGCTTCGGCCCCTGCAGGTCGAACATGATCGTGGTCGGGTGCCTCAATTCCTTTTCGAGCGCCCGGATGATCCGCACCAGCTTCGCCTTCTGCCGGTGATCGCCATGGCTCATGTTGACCCGGAACGCGTCGGCGCCGGCCAGGACGAGCTTGCGGACCATCGCCGGAGTGCTCGACGCCGGGCCGAGGGTCGCCAGGATTTTCACCTTGCGCGAACGCGGTGTGAACACTTCGGTCACTGGGTTCCTTCCACGCCTTTTCGCGGGCTCGGCCATAGCCGCTTAGGCCCAGCGTTCAACCCGGCTTGAGCCAGCGCCTGGCCTCGCCTAGAGCCGCTCGCTCAACCTGAATTGGAGAGTATGAGTTATGGCGGAAGGCACCGTCGCGGCTGACCAGTTGCGGCTATTCATCGAGCGCATCGAGCGGCTGGAAGAAGAGAAAAAGGCGATGGCCGATGATATTCGCGACGTCTATTCGGAAGCCAAGGCCAACGGTTACGACACCAAGACGATGCGCGCCATCGTCCGCCTGAGGCGGATGGAAACCCATACTCGGCAGGAAATGGACGCGCTGCTCGACACCTATCGCACCGCGCTCGGGCTGGCCTAAGAGACCGCAAATGGCCGGCCATTCCAAATATAAGAACATCATGTACCGCAAGGGCGCACAGGACAAAAAGCGCTCGACGATGTTCTCCAAATTGTCGCGCGAGATCACGGTCGCGGCCAAGATGGGCCTGCCGGACCCGGAGATGAACGCGCGGCTTCGCTCGGCGATTCTCGCCGCCAAGGCGCAGTCGATGCCCAAGGACAATATTCAGCGCTCGATCGACAAGGCTTCGGGAAGCGACGTCGAGAACTACGAGGAGATCCGCTACGAAGGCTTTGGTCCCGGCGGCGTCGCGTTGATCGTCGAGGCGCTGACCGACAACCGCAACCGCACCGCGACCAATGTCCGCACGATCTTCTCCAAGAACAATGGCAATCTGGGCGCCGGCGGCAGCGTCAGCCACGGCTTCGAGCGGATGGGCCTGATCGAATATGGGGCGGCCGCTGGCGATGCCGACACGGTCCTCGACGCCGCGATCGAGGCCGGGGCCGAGGATGTCGAGTCGGATGAAGGCGGCCACCAGATCTGGACGAGTGTCGAAACCTTGCACGAAGTTGCGAAGGCGCTTGAGCCGCTGCTCGGCGAGGGCGAAGGCGCTAAACTCGCGTGGAAACCCGCAACCGAGGTCGAAGTCCGCGGCGACGACGCGGCCAGCCTGATGAAGCTGATCGACGCGCTCGAGGACGACGACGACATCCAGACCGTATGGGGCAATTACGACGTCCCCGCCGATGAATTGGAGAAGCTTTGAAAATCCTCGGCCTCGATCCTGGCCTGGGCACGACCGGCTGGGGTTTGATCGAGGCGCACGGCAATCGGCTATCCCACATCGCCAACGGCCAGCTGAAAACCAAGACATCCGCGCCGCTACCCGAGCGGCTGGCGGACCTCGCCAACCAGCTCGAGGCGCTGATCGCCGAGCACGGGCCCGACGGCGCCGCGGTCGAGGAGGTGTTCGTCAACAAAAACCCGCAATCGACCTTGAAGCTCGGCCAGGCGCGCGGAGTTGCGATCATGCTCGCCGCGCGGGCCGGCATTTCGGTTGGCGAATATGCGGCGCGGCTGGTCAAGAAAGCGGTGGTCGGCAATGGCAACGCGGAAAAGGTCCAGGTCCACGCGATGGTCGCCCGCCTGCTCCCCGGAGTTAAGATCGCCGGCCCCGACGCCGCCGACGCGCTCGCCGTGGCGATCACGCATGCGCACCACTTGGCTTCGGCCAGAGCGACCCAAGCCCGTTCGTCCCGAGCATAGTCGAGGAGCGTGTCTCGACTTCGCTCAGGACGAACGAGTAGGGGTAGCCGATGATCGCCCGCCTCACCGGAACCTTGGCCGAAACCAGCGCCGACGGCGCCGTGATCGACGTCGGCGGTATGGGTTATCTCGTGCTCGCCAGCGCCCGGACCCTCGATGCCCTGGGCCCGATCGGTGGCAACGTGCTGCTGCTCACGGAGATGCAGGTGCGCGAGGACTCGATGACCTTGTTCGGGTTCGGCACGGCCGGCGAGCGTGAGGCGTTCCGGGCACTGACGTCGGTTCAGGGCGTCGGCGGCCGGGTCGCGCTGGCGATCCTGTCGGCGCTCGGCCCGGACGAGCTGTCGCGCGCCGTGTCGTCCGGCGACAAGGCGATGATCGCCCGCGCCAACGGCGTCGGTCCCAAGCTCGCCGCGCGCATCGCCAACGAGCTGCAGGGCAAACTGGGTGCGCCCGGACTGGCCGGGACCGCCGGTGGGTCGCTTTCCCGGTCCGGACCAGCCGCGGACGCCGTCTCCGCGCTGGGCAATCTCGGTTTCAAGCCGGCCGAAGCCGGCGCCGCGGTCGCCGCCGCCCAGGACGAGCTCGGCCCGGACACGCAACTCGACGCCTTGGTGCGGCTGGCGCTCAGGAAAGCCGCGAAATAGGCGTCAGCCGCCCCACGCGTCGCCGTACAGCCGCAGCAGATTGCCGCCGAAGAATTTCTCGAGCCGCGCGCTGCTCCAGCCGCGCCGCCCGAGCACGTCCGCCAGGCGCTGGAAGCGGTCGAGGCGATTATAGTCCCTGACGATGGTCAGCGTGTCGGGATATTCGCCCGGCGCCGCGAAGCCCGCCTTCCTGCGCGCCTCATAGGTTTCGCGCGCCCGCTTCCAGGTCTCGGCGTTGATCTCGAGCGGCAGGAACCCGCCGTCGGTGCCGATCCCGAGATGGTCCTCGCCGGCGACCTTCGCCATGTGCTCGATGTGGCGGACAAGGTCATCGCCCGACGGTTTCGATGACGCCACCAGATAGGGCATGAAGTAGATGCCGGCGACGCCGCCCTTGTCGGCCAGCGCCTTCAGGGTCGCGTCGTCGACGTTGCGCGGATGGTCGTGGAGCGCCCGCGCGCCGGTGTGGCTGATGGTCGGGGGACGCTTCGCTGCGGCGATGGCCTCGATAATGGTCCGGGCCCCGCCATGGGACAGATCGAGCAGAAGCTTCTCCTTCTCGATCCGCTCGATCGTCGCCTGTCCCAGCTTCGACAATCCGGCATTGCCCGGCTCGAGCGCACCGTCGCCACTCAAGTTGCGTAAATTGTAGGTGAGCTGGACGACGCGGACGCCGCGCTTGTTCAATTCGGCCAAACGGTCGAGCGTCGCGCCGACCATGGCCGTGTCCTGGGTGCCGTAAATGAGGCCGATCTGCCCGGCGCTCTTGGCGGCCTTGAGGTCGGCCGCCGTCCGGATCAGGCGCAGTCGATCGGGATTGGCGGCGAAAATGCCGTCGTACACGTCGAGGCTTTTAAGATACTCCGGCCAGGCGTCGGGCTGGTTGCCGACCGGGTGCAGCGTCACGTTCATGGCGGTGACGCCGGTTTGCTTCATCTCGGACCACACGCGGTCGCTGAGCCGCGTCTGGCTATCGGGCGCATAGGGATCGCGGATCCCGCCGAGCCCGTCGATCACGATCGCCTTGTCGTACCAGCTGGGAGCGCGCGCCGGACTTCGGGCCAGGGACGGTCCCGCCAGCGCCACGGACGCCGCCGCTCCGGCGAGCATTGTTCTCCGGTCAAATTGCATATCCGCACCCCCGCTTGTCGAGCCATCTGCTAACATTGGCTGCTCGATCCGCGAAATTGCTGTCCTACAGCTACGCAAATATG
>JBKJYX010000208.1:0-6461 GCA_046715575.1 Sphingomicrobium sp.
GGCCGAGCGCACCGAGCTGCGCGGCGATCCCGAGCGACTGAGCGGCGAGATCGACCAGCTGGAGCTGGCGATCGCCGGCAACCAGACCACCGTGGCCAAGGCCGCTTCGGCCGAACAGGACGCCGAGCGCGGGCTTGCCGAAGCCGCGGCCGACTTTGCCCAAGGTAACGAGGCGCTGACCGCCGCGCGCGAGACCCGGGCGGCGGAGGCGGCGCGGGCAGAGGCGCAACAGGCGCGCAGCGCGGATTATGCGCGGATTTGCGTCGAGCGCTTCGAATGCGTTCCGCAGCGGCTGCCCGAGAAGCTCGGTTTCGACCCCGACGAAGTGCGCAACCCCGACGCCGAATCGGCGCAGCTCGAGCGTTTGACCGCCGACCGCGAGCGGCTCGGGCCGGTCAACCTCGTCGCCGAGCAAGAGCTGGCCGAGATCGACGAAGCGCGGACATCCGGGGCGGCCGAGGCCGAGGAATTGACCCAGGCGATCCACCGACTGCGCGGCTCGATCGGCAGCCTCAATCGCGAAGGCCGGGTGCGGCTGCTTGCCGCCTACGAGAAAGTCGACGCTCATTTCCGAAGCCTGTTCCGGACCCTGTTCGACGGCGGCCAGGCGCATTTGGAGCTGGTCGAGAGCGACGATCCGCTGGAGGCCGGGCTCGAAATCATGGCCCAACCGCCGGGCAAGCGCCTGTCGACGCTGACCCTGCTGTCCGGCGGCGAGCAGGCGCTGACCGCGATCGCGCTGATCTTCGCGCTTTTCCTGACCAACCCGGCGCCGATCTGCGTGCTCGACGAGGTCGACGCGCCGCTCGACGACGCCAATGTCGAGCGCTTCTGCGACCTGCTTGAGCGGATGACCCAGGAAACCGACACGCGCTACCTCATCGTCACTCACAATGCGGTGACGATGAGCCGCATGCACCGGCTCTACGGAGTGACGATGGTCGAGAAGGGCATCAGCCGCCTGGTATCGGTCGATTTGAGCGCCGCGACCCTGCTCGCCGCCGAGTGACCCAGCATTTCGTCCCACCTTATCCGGCTCGCGGGGCAAGCCCTGTGCCGGTCTGGCGCGGCTTTGTCGGCGAGCGCGCGCGAACCTTGGTCTACGGCTGGTCCGAACTCGCGTTTCGGGAGACGCACCTGGAAAGGAACGTGCTCGGCTATCGAGTCCACATTCCTCTCAACCCGGACGCGGTGCAGCGCGTGCTGCTCGACAATGCCGCCAATTACGAAAAGCCGGGGCTCGTGAAGCGGCTGCTGGCAGCGACGATCGGGCGTGGTTTGCTCAGTTCTGACGGCACCCTGTGGCGCGAGCAAAGGCGAATTGTGGCCGCGAGTTTCACTCCGCCGGCGGTCGATGCACTCGTGCCGGTGTTCGGAGAGGTCGCCCAGCATGCGGCGGCTGGTTGGAGTCCAGGGGTGCGGGACATGGCGCGCGAGGCCACGGCCGCGACCATGCGAATTATCTCCAATTCGCTGTTCAGCGGAGATCAGCGACTGACCAGCGCCGAGGCGATGGGCCACATTGCAGCGGCACTCGCGAGCGTCAGCGAGGCGCGGCTCCAAGTGCTTCTCAACCTGCCGATCATTCCCTGGACGGTTCGCGGCTACCGCGGACGCCGCGGACAAATCTATCTCCGCCGCACCTTGACCGAATTGGTGCGGGAGCGGCTGGACGGCGATGCGCCTGACGACTTCCTCTCGCGGATGATCGTGGCGCTGCGCGAGCGGTTTCCGACCGAAGAAGCGATCGGGCTCGCCGTCGACAACGCCGCCACTTTCTACCTCGCCGGCCATGAGACGACCGCCAACGCCGTCACCTGGACGCTCTACCTGCTGTCGGAGCAGCCCGAGTTGCAGGAGGGCGCTGCGGCGGAAGCGGCTGGGGCGCTGGCGGCGGGCGTGGATGCGGCACTGCCGGACAGGCTGCCGTTGCTTCGAATGATTCTCGAGGAATCGCTGCGCCTTTATCCACCCGCGCCACGGTTCGATCGCGAGGCCGTCGCGGCCGACCGCCTTGGGGAGCATCAGGTCCGTCCGGGCGACCTGGTCTCGATCTGGCCGTGGCTGCTTCATCGCCATCAGAAGCTGTGGGACGAGCCCGACGCCTTCGATCACACGCGGTTCTCGCCCGAGCGCCGGGCGGACCGGCATCGCTTCCAATACATCCCGTTTGGCGGCGGTCCGCGAATGTGTGTCGGCGCGCGCTTTGCAATGGCCGAAGCCCTCACCATCCTCGCCGTCTGGCTTTCCAGGTGGCGCTTTTCGCCAAGGGCCGGACATGTTGTAAAGACCTCTGGAGCGGTCACCCTGCGACCCGCGAACGGGATGCCGCTGACGCTTGCACGTCGCAACTAAGTTGCTCATCTGCTATTGCGAATGACTATCATTAACGATAGTGCGCCATCCCATGACAGGGATCCACACCATATCGATCGCCGCCGCACTGCTCGCCAGCACCACCCCCGCCTTCGCTGAAGGCAATTACATCGACGGCGTCGAGCTGGCCGATGCCAGCGACGTGATCGTCGTCACCGGCCAACGCGGCGAATATGGCGTGCGCTCGACGAGCACGGCGACCAAGACTCCGACCGACATCAAGAATATCCCCCAGGCGCTGACGGTGATTTCCGAAAGCCAGATCGAGGATCAGAACCTGCGGTCGATCGCCGACGTGCTGATGTTCGTGCCCGGCGCCACGCCCGGCACCGGCGAAAGCAACCGCGACCAGATCACGCTGCGCGGTAACAACACCACCGCCGATTTCTTCGTCGACGGCATCCGCGACGACGTCCAATATTTCCGCGACCTCTACAATGTCGACCGGGTCGAGGTACTGCGCGGCTCCAACGCGATGATCTTCGGCCGCGGCGGCGGCGGCGGCGTAATCAACCGCGTCACCAAGCGATCGAGCCTCAACCCCTCTCGCGAATTCTCGGCCTCCGGCGACAGCGAGGGCCGCGTTCGGCTGACGGGCGACGCCGACCAGCCACTCGGCGGCGGCGCCGGTCTGCGTATCAATGGCGTTTACGAGAATGGGAACAGCTTCCGCCGCGGTGTCGATCTCGAACGCTATGCGATCAATCCGACGCTCGGCCTGGTCCTCAGCCCCGCGACACGCGTCGATCTGTCGTACGAATTCCTCCACGATCGCCGCACCGCTGATCGGGGATCGCCATCGATCGATGGCGAACCGCTCGAGGGTTTCGACCGCACTTTCTTCGGCGACCCCGACCTCAGTTTCGCCAAAGCGGACGTCAACCTCGCCACCCTGGCCGTCGAGCACAAGTTCAGCGACAAGCTCAGTTTGCGGAATCGCACACTCTATGGCGACTACGATAAATTCTATCAGAACATCTATCCCAACGGCCCGGTGCTGGCTGGCCAGGTCCGCCTGTCGGCCTATAACGACACCACCCGCCGCAAGAATGTGATCTCGCAGACCGACCTAATGTGGGAGAACCGGCTCGGCGGAGTCGACCAAACCTTGCTGCTCGGCTTCGAAATTGGCCGCCAGAAGGGGATCAATCAGCGCCGCAACGGCGTCTTCGCGGCCAGTGGCACGTCACCGACGTTCATCAACGTCCCGATCGACGATGCAACGGTCGGCGGGCCCGTGAGCTTCCTTGCCAATGGCGCCAACAACGCCCTCAAAGCGTCGATCGCGGCGGTTTATGTGCAGGACCAGATCCGGCTTTCGACCTGGCTGGAAATCGTCGCCGGGCTTCGCTTCGACCGCTTCTCGCTGGATATCCGAAATCGCGATAGCAACGTGCGGTTCGATCGCTCCGACGAGCTCGTTTCCCCGCGCGTTGGCGTGATTCTCAAGCCGCGTCCGAACCTGTCGCTCTATGCGAGCTACAGCCGCTCTTTTTTGCCGCAGTCGGGCGACCAGTTCAGTTCGCTCAATGTGACGAGCGAGGCGCTGAAGCCCGAGAAATTCGACAATTACGAGGCCGGCGCCAAGTGGGAGCCGATCGACGGGTTGCTCGCCACCGCCGCGGTCTACCAGCTCGACCGGACCAATACTCAGGCGCGCGATCCCCATGATTCCAGCCGCATCGTGCTGACCGGCGCGCAGCGCAGCCGGGGACTCGAACTGGGTCTCGAGCGCAGCGTCAGCGCCCGCTGGCAAATCTCCGCCGGCTACGCCTGGCAGAAGGCGAAGATCACCGAAACAACCTCCGCCGCTCCCGAAGGGCGCGAAGTCCCGCTCGTCCCGCGTCACACCTTCTCGCTGTGGAACCGTTACGATGTCTCCGACCGGCTCGGCCTCGGGCTTGGCGTCATCGCCCGCTCGAAATCCTACGCGTCGATCAGCAATGCGGTGAAGCTGCCCGGCTATGCACGCGTCGACGGCGCGGTCTTCACCAAGCTGGGCCATGGCATCGAAGCGCAGGTCAATGCCGAGAATATCTTCGGTGCCGACAATTTCCCGACCGCGCACAACGACAACAACATCGCGCCGGGCGCGCCGCGCACCGTGCGGGCGACGGTGCGCTTCGGGCTTTAGTTAGTCGCCGGCTCGGCCGCGTGGGCCTCGATCATGCGGTCGTTGATCAGCACCTTGAACAGCACGAACGCGACCAGCCCAACAACCGCGCTGGCGACGTGCAGCAGCCAGAAAGTGGGCGTGTTTATGGTCGAATAGAGCTGGCCGATCTGGCCGACGATCTTGTTGGCCAAGAAGAAGGCCAGATAATAGATCCCGATAACCGTCGCGTTGATCGCCCGCGGCGCGATCTTCGAGAACAAAGCCAGGCTGACCGGCAGGATGCACGAAAAGCCGATGCTGTTGAGCAAGTGGAACATCAGCGGCCAGAACAGTCCGATCTTGCCGCTGCCCTGGGTCAAGGCGGCGATGTAAAGGCACAGGCCGCCGGCGATGGTGAAGAAGCTGCCGATGATCATTTTGCCGAGCTCGTCCGGCTCGCGATGGCGGATACCGTACCATTTGAAGAAGGCCGCCACGGCGACCAGCATCGTAAAGCTCAGGGCGGCGTCGATGGTGATCATCCAGCTGGTCGGCAGCGTGGTGCCAAAGAAGGTCAGCTGGAAATGCTGGTCGGCCCAGACCAAATAGGCATTGAAGATCTCCTGGTTGGTGAGCAGCGCCACCGCCATGGCGGGGATCAACAGCAACAAAGCGAGAACCCGGACCTTTTCTTCTTTGGCAAGATTGCGCGTCAGAACGAAATAAAGCGGAATCAGGCCCGCTAGCGCGACCAGAATGCCGGCCGCGAAAACGACCCCGATCACAAGCAGCGTGACGGCTGCGGCGGCCGCCATCGAGCCGAGCGTTTTGACCGGACTGATCGTCTTGTCCTCGCCCTCCTCGACCGGGAGGTGAGGGCGGCCAGCCAAGAAAATCATGACGCCGAGCACCATCACAATTCCGGCGGTTCCAAACCCGTAGTGCCAGCCAACTTTTTCACCCAACGTGCCGCTGATCAGCGGAGCAACGATCACGCTGACGTTGATCGCGATGTAAAAAATCTGGAACGCCATCGCGCGGCGCAGGTCGTTTTCCTTATAGAGCGCGCCGACCTGGCTCGCGATATTGCCCTTGAACAGACCGACACCGATGATCAGCGCCAACAGCGCAAACAGGAACGCGCCTTCGATCGCCATCAGGAAGTGCCCGATGGACATCACCACGCCGCCGGCGAAGAGCGCCACCCGACGCCCGGAAAATCGATCGGCGATGATACCGCCGAGAATGGGCGTCAAATAGACCAGGGAGGTGTAGTCACCGAAGATGGCGGACGCGAGCGGCTGCCCTTCGAGCCCCTGATAATGCCATGACCGCAGCCAGTTGAGCCCGACGACGCCATCCATCCGCTCGGGCACCAGCAGATATTTGACCATGTACAGCGTCAGCAGCGTCTGCATCGAATAGTATGAGAAGCGCTCGCACGCCTCGACGAAGGCGAGGTAGCCGAGCCCCTTGGGATGACCGAGGAACGCGCGGTCGTTGCGGTCGCCCTGTTCGAAATCGGGGGTGGCGTCAGCGATGGCCATGCCTGCACTCTCCTCTGCAGAATCCGCGCGAAGGGCTAACACGTGACACGTGCAGTTCAAGCGCAATTGCCAAGTTGGTCTGCCAAGCTCATCTTCGCTTCGACGGAAGGGAAGGTACGCATGTTTCAGGTCTTGCTTGTCGCGGCGGCGCTTGCGGCAGCCCCGACGCTGTCGCCGAAGGAGGCTGCCGACCTTGCAACGGCGCGCTCGGCGGTCGCGGAGATGGCGAAGCTGGCAACGACGCCGGAGGAGAAAAAGCTCGCCGAGCAAGATCGAATACTGGTCGAACGCGCGATCCGGTTGGCCGAGCGGCGGGCGGCTGCGCGTGCCGCCCTGCAGGCCGCCCAAGGTGGGGGCAGCCAATCCAAATTGCTCGCCGCGACCAAGCAGATGCAGGAGACGCAGATGTCGTTCAACCTGCAATATTTGCAACTGCAATCGCA
>JBKJYX010000209.1:0-2936 GCA_046715575.1 Sphingomicrobium sp.
TCTTTGGACGCCCCAAGAGCCCAGTCAACCGCCGCGAATACGGCCACGGCCAGCACGGCCAGCGCCGCAAGAGCAAGGTCAGCGACTTCGGCATTCAGCTTCGCGCCAAGCAGAAACTCAAGGGCTATTACGGCGACGTCACCGAAAAGCAGTTCAAGCAGACCTTCCAGCAAGCCAGCCGGATGAAGGGCGACGCCTCGCAGAATTTGATCGGGCTGCTCGAGCGCCGGCTCGACATGATCGTCTATCGCGCCAAGTTCGCGCCGACGATCTGGGCCGCCCGCCAGCTGGTCAACCACGGCCACATCCGGATCAACGGCACCAAGTGCAACATCGCTTCACGGCGCTGCGACGTCGGCGACGTCATCGAGCTCGGCCCCAAGGCGCAGGAGATGGCGCTGGTCATCGAAGCACAGCAGCTCGCCGAGCGCGACGTGCCCGATTATGTCGTGGCGGACGGCACCGCGAAAGTCACCTACACCCGCGTGCCCAAGCTCGACGAAGTGCCCTATCCGGTGCGGATGGAGCCCAATCTGGTCGTCGAATTCTACTCGCGCTGATCGAAGCCATCAGCTCAAAACATTGGGCGGCCCCGCGGGGCCGCCCTCTTTGATTCAGTGGCCGATCGTCCGCTCGAGCAGTTCGCCGATCCGGGTCAGCATCTGACGGCGGGCATTGGCATCTTCCAGACCGTGGTCGAGTCCCTTGAACTCGATCAGCTCGCTGCTCTTTCCGTCACCGCGCAAGGCAGAGTCCATGCGTTTGGAGTGCGAAATTCGGACATTCATATCCTTGTCGCCGTGCACTAGCAGGACTGGGACGTTGATCGAGGCGCCCCCGGCTACCAATACTGATCGAAACATGAACCCCCCTAACCCGGCCAACCCATGTTGCTGGTTTAGCTCGGAAACTCAAGCGGATGCTTGGCCTCGCAAGCGCCCGCTGTTAGGCGGCGAGCGATGGCCCCGCCCCCTCTCCCCGAATGGGCGCCGCACGAGGCGGTGTGGATCGGTTTTCCGAGCGATCCCGAGCTGTGGCTGGCCGATTTGAAGCCGGCCGAGCGCGAGGTCGCCGCCTTCGCCGCAGCGGTCCATGCCGGCGGCAAGGGCGAAGAGGTGTGGCTGGTCGCGGCGCATGACGATGCCGCGGCCGCGGCGCGCGAGCTCGCCCCGTTCGCCAAGGTGATCGTCGAGCCGTTCGGCGACATCTGGCTGCGCGACACCGGCCCGATTGTCGTCGGCACGGGCGAGGAGCGCCGCGCGGCCGGTTTCGGCTTCAACGGCGGGGGCGGCAAATATGAGCTCGAGGGCGATGAGGACATCGGCGAGCGGCTCGCCGCGGCCGCCGGCCTGCCTTACTCCAGGGCCGACTGGGTGCTCGAGGGCGGCGCGATCGACCAGGATGCCAGCGGCACCGTGCTGACCACCGAGCAATGCCTGCTCAATCCCAACCGCAACCCCGGATTGTCGCGCGAAGACGTCGAGCAACGGCTGGAGCGCGACCTCGGCTTCGAGCGCGTCGTCTGGCTCGGCGACGGGCTCGCCAACGACCATACCGACGGTCACATCGACAATCTCGCGCGGTTCATCGCGCCCGGACGAGTGGTCGTCCCGGCCCCGGATCCCGGCGATCCCAATGAAGCGGTTTACCGCGATGCCCGGCGGCGGCTGCGCGAAGCGAGAATCGATGTCGTGACGATGCCTTCGCCGGGCCGGATCGAAGGGCTCGATGGCGACATCGTCCCGGCCAGCTACGTCAATTTCTACATCGGCAATGCGGTGGTCGTCGTGCCGCAATATGGCGCGGCCAACGACAGGAACGCGGTCACCGTGCTCCAGGCTTTGTTCCCCGACCGCAAGGCCGTCGGCCTGCGCGCCGACCACATCCTCACTGGCGGCGGCAGCTTCCATTGCATCAGCCAACAGATTCCTGCGTGATCGTCATTGCGAGGAGCGCAGCGACGCGGCAACCCAGCAAAGCGAGACTGGATTGCTTCGCTTCGCTCGCAAGGACGGGTAAGGGCCAGCACCCATGACCAAGCTTACCGTCGCCGCGCTGCAGCTCGCTTTTACCGAGGACACGGTCGCCAACATCCTCGCCGTCGCCGAGCTGGTGCGCGACGCGCATTCTAAGGGCGCCGAGGTCGTCCTCCCGCCCGAGCTTTTCGAAGGCCCCTATTTCTGCCGCGTCGAGGACGAAGCGCAATTTGCCAACGCACGCGCGGTCAACGAGCATCCGTCGGTGCTGGCGATGCAGGACCTCGCCAGGGAGCTCAAGATCTGGATCCCGACCAGCTTCTTCGAGGCGGACGGCCCGCATTTCTACAACAGCCTCGCCATGATCGGCCCCGACGGCAAAGTCGCGGGGGTCTACCGCAAGAGCCACATCCCCGACGGCCCCGGCTATGAGGAGAAATTCTATTTCCGCCCCGGCAACACCGGTTTCAAGGTGTGGGACGGCCCGCATTCGGCGACGCTCGGCGTCGGCGTCTGCTGGGACCAATGGTACCCCGAAACCGCGCGGGCGATGATGCTGATGGGCGCGGAAGTGCTGTTCTACCCGACCGCGATCGGCACCGAGCCGCACGACCCCGACCTCGACACCAGCCGCCTGTGGCGCCGGGCGATGATCGGCCACGCGGTGTCGAACGTCGTCCCCATCGTCGCCGCCAACCGCATCGGCACCGAAGGCGGCCAGCGCTTCTACGGCCACAGTTTTATCGCCGACGAACGCGGCGACATCCTCGCCGAGTTTGGGGCGGAAGAGACCGGCGTCCTGGTCGCGACGCTGGATTTAGCAGCCGCCAAGAAACACCGCGCCGCCTTCGGCTTCTTCAGGGACCGCAGGCCGGAACTTTATGGGCGGCTTACGCAGGACGTTTGAGCGACACTGCCTTCCCGAACACAGCCTCAAACATCGCCGCGTCGAGACGCCGG
>JBKJYX010000210.1:0-5986 GCA_046715575.1 Sphingomicrobium sp.
GACGACAGCAACGCGACATAATCGCTGCGCGGGACGCTGAGAGCGCCCAGCGAGGCGAGATGGTCGGTCATGAACTGGCAGTCGAGCAAGGTGAAGCCGCCGACCCTGAGGCGCGCGACCAGCCACGCCAGGGCGACTTTGGACGCGTCGGTCCGGGTGCTGAACATGCTTTCGCCGAAAAAGGCGCGGCCGAGCCGGACTCCGTAGAGTCCGCCGACCAGCTCGAGCCCGTCCGGGCCAGCGGTCCAGGCTTCGATCGAATGGGCGTGGCCGCTGGCGTGGAGCGCCAGCATGGCGGTTTCGATCTCGTCGTTGATCCAGGTCTCCTCACGATCCGCGCAGGCCCGGATGACCCCGGCGAAATCGCGGTCGTGGGTGAGTTGAAACCGCCCCGAGCGCAAAACCCGGCGCAGCGAGCGCGACATATGGAATTCGCCAAGGGCACCACTGAGCGGGATGATCGCCCGGGTGCGCGGCTCGACCCAGAACAGCTCGGCGGCGTCGCGGCTGTCGGCCATCGGGAAGATACCGGCGGCGTAGCATTGCAGCAACAAGCGGGGGTCGAGCCGACTCATGGGCGCATTATGACGATGTTTCAGAGAATTTCGCGCACCGTCTCCTGCGGGCGGCACAGGCGGACGCCCTTGTCGGTCTCGACCAGCGGGCGGTTGATGAGGATCGGATGCTCGACCATCGCCTCGAGAATGGCTTCGTCGGTGACGCCGGGAGCGGTCAGCCCCAGCTCGTCCACGAGGGGTTCTTTGGTCCGAAGTCCGTCGCGCGGCGAGATTCCGGCGCGCGCATAGAGGCGCTTCAGCTCATCGCGGCAGAGCGGATTTTTCAGATACTCGTTGATTTTTACGTCGGCGCCGGATTCTTGCAGAATTTCCAGCGTTTTGCGCGAGGTGCCGCACGACGGATTGTGATGGATCACCGCTTTCATTGCAGGACCGGAATTAGCAATTATCGAGGGCTGGAAGCAACCATCACGCGGCGGTCCGATGGAATCCAACGCCAAGTTTGTCGCGAAACCGGAACGATCGCGTTCCATCGTCGTTTCCTGCGATGTGATACGTGCGCCAACGCCGGAGGAATTCGGTTCCCGGGGCATGGTCCGGCAAGTTCAATAATCGGGAGAAAGATAATGAAAAAAGCAATTTTGGCAGTTGTGCTGGCGAGTTCGGTCTCGCTCGGCGCTTGCGCCACCAACAACCGCACGGCTGGCGATCTCGCTGAAGGTGCGGCTTACGGTGCCGCCGGCGGTGCCGTGGTTGGCGCGGTAGTTCCTGGTGTCAGCATGATCGAAGGCGCGGCGGTCGGTGCCGTCATTGGCGGTCTCGCCAATGCGGTCTGGGCCGATCGCAACAATGACGGTTATGTCGATGGGTATGTCCAGAACGGGCAGTATTACACCGGCCAGCCGCAGGGCTATGACCCGACTCTTCGCCGCGTTGCCGGCGGTGCACTCGGCGGTGCCGCTCTCGGCGCAGTCGCCGGTGCGGTGATTCCGGGCCTCGGCATCCTTGAAGGCGCGGTCATCGGCGCAGTGGTCGGCGGCGTTGCCGGCGCGATCTGGGCCGACCGTGACAATGATGGCCGGGTCGACGGTTACGTGTCCAACGGCCAATATTATGCTGGCGCACCTGCCACCACGACGACTCAGCCGGTTTATTCGGCTCCGATTCGCAGCGGTGAGCGCGGATAATCGGCCAGCCAAGTGAACAGTATGCGTAACTCGCGCGCCGGGCCCGTCCCGGCGCGCAGTTTTTCGAGGATCGGTGGTGTCGCGGCGGCTTTCATGCTTGCCGCGGCACCACTTCCTTCGTTTGCCGCTACGCCCGCGGTCGCCGCGGGGGGAGCGCAACTTGTCGCGCCTTATTCGAACGGCGACGGCATCACCGATTTCTATCGCACCCGGGCCGGTCGCCCGCTGTGGCTATCGCCCCAGTCGGGCGCGGCGGCGGCAAAGATGCTCGAGCTGCTCAACGGCGCCGCGATCGATGGCCTCAATCCCGACCGCTACCAGGTCAAAAGGGTCACCAAGGCGCTGCGCGATGCGCGCCGCGGCGACGCCCGCGCGGTCAACCGCGCCGAGTTGATGCTGAGCCAGGCTTTCGTAAGCTATGCCCGCGATCTGCGGAGCGCGCCGAATATCGGCGTCGTCTATGTCGACCGCGAGCTGGCTCCCACCCCCCCGACGCCTCGTTCGCTGCTCGAGCGCGCCGCGGCGTCGCCATCGCTAGAGGCCTTTGTCGACACCATGGGCTGGATGAACCCGACCTATGGGCAACTTCGCCGCGCCCTCGCCACCGGCAGTCCGGCGGAGCGGGCCCAGATCTTCGTCAACCTCGAGCGCGCGCGAGCGCTTCCGGTGAACGAGCAGCGCTATCTCGTCGTCAACACCGCCGCGCAGCGCTTGTACGTGTACGAGAACGGGCAGCTCATCGACTCGATGCGCGTCGTCGTCGGCAAACCGAAGCATGCGACGCCGATGATGAGCGCCTTCGTCCGCGCCGCGGCGCTCAATCCCTATTGGAACGTGCCGCCCGATCTCGCCGCCGAGCGCATTGCGCCGAATGTCGTCAAGCAGGGCGTCGGCTATTTGCGGTCGATGGGATACGAATTGCTGTCGGACTGGAGTGATAATCCGACGGTCATCGACCCGAGCACGGTCGACTGGCAGGCGGTCGCGGACGGCAGGGTCGAAGTGCGGGTCCGCCAGCTTCCCGGGCCGCAGAACGCGCTTGGCAAGATGAAGTTCGTGTTCCCCAACGCCGAGGGCATTTTCCTCCACGATACACCCGACAGGCAGCTGCTGAGCGAGGCGTCGCGCTTCTACAGCGGCGGCTGCATCCGGCTCGAGGATGCGCCGCGGCTCGGCCGCTGGCTGTTCGGCCGCGACTTGAAGAAGAATGGCAATGCGCCCGAGCAGCTGGTCCCGATCCCGACGCTTGTCCCGCTTTACATTACCTATATGACGGCGGTGCCGAGCGGCAGTGCGATCGCCCATTTCGACGATGTATATGGGCGGGACGCGGCGCGGCTTGCGGCGCTCGGGGGTGGGCGGATTGCCAGCCGTTGATCAGCCCGACCGCGGTCGGTAAAGAGAAAGAATCGGAGAAAAAGTGAACAGTTTGCGGGACTTATGCGCAGGCAAGCGGCCTGTGCGCTCATTCGGTAGAAGTGCCGCCGCGGCGCTGTCCGTGGCCGCCGCACTGGCGATGGCCGGTTCGACGCCGGCGGCGGCCAAACCGAGCCGTCCGGTCGCCGCCGTTCCGGACACCGGCAGCATCGTCGCTTTCTATCGCGCTCGCGGCGGCGCTCCGCTGTGGTTCGCCCCTGCATCGGGCAACGCCGCCCCGCAACTGCTGCAACTGCTGGGGACGGCCCAGGCCGACAACCTCAACCCCAACCGCTACCATGTGAGGGCGCTCGCCAAGGCGGTCCAGGCGGCCGCAAGCGGCAATCCGGCCGCGGTGCAGCGGGCCGAAGGGATGTTGAGCAAGGAGTTCGCCACCTATGTGCGTGACCTCCGCCGCGGCCCCCCTGGCGTCATTTATGTCGATCCCGAGCTCAAGCCGACCCCGCCTTCGGCACTGACCGTGCTCAACCAGGCGGCCGCGGCTCCGTCGCTGGCGGATTATGTCGGCAAGATGGGCTGGATGAACCCGGTCTACGCGCGGCTTCGCCAGGCGCTCGCCAGCCGCATGTACATGAATGAACACCAGCGGCAGCTGCTCGCAACCAATCTCGAGCGGTCGCGGGCGTTGCCATCGGGCCGGCAGCGCTACATCGTCGTCAATCCTCCGGCGGCGCGGCTCTACATGTACGAAAACGGCGAAGTCGTGGACTCGATGCGGGTCGTCGCCGGCAAGTCCGCTCCGGCCATCGCGCGGACCCCGATGATGAACGCGTACCTCCGGTTCGTGGTCCTCAACCCCTATTGGAACGCTCCGCCGGACATCACCGCGGCCCGGCTGGCCCCCAACGTGCTCAAGCAAGGCCGGAGCTATCTCAAGGCCAAGGGCTATCAGGTGATGTCCGACTGGTCCGACGGCGCCAGAGTGCTCGATCCAGGCAGCGTCGACTGGAAGGCGGTCGCCGCCGGTCGAGTCCCGATCCGCCTGCGACAGCAGCCGGGTCCGGCCAACTCCATGGGCCGGATGAAATTCATGTTCCCCAACGAAGAGGGAATCTGGCTCCACGACACGCCGCAGAAGGAAGTGCTCGAGGAGGCCGCCCGGCTGCAGAGCAATGGCTGTGTTCGGCTCGAGGATGCGCCGCGCTTCGCGCGCTGGCTGTTCGGCCGTCCCTTGAAGGCACAGGGCGCCAGGCCCGAGCAAAAGGTGCCTCTGCCCACTCCGGTACCGCTGTACATCACCTATCTGACGGCGGTCCCGAGCGGGTCCTCGATCGTCTATTTCGATGACGTCTATGGGCTCGACCGGCGGGCGCCGCGGTTGGCGAGCCGCTAGGAGCTGGAGCCAAGGCCCTAGAAATTCGGACTCCAGCCCGGGTACCAGGTGATGTCCTGCGCGACCGGTCGGCCGTGGTTGTTCCGGGCCGGGCGGAAGCGCACATATTGAAGCGCGAGATCGCACATCAGGGAATCCACATTCCGGTCGCCGCTCGACCGGGCGATCCGGCAGTTGGAGGGGGCGCCGTCGGTGTTGACTTTCAGCGTGATTCCAACGGTCCCGGTGCGCCGGCCGCTGGCGGCGAGGAGCTGGCGATACTCGCGGTCCGGTATCCTAGAGATCCGTTGCGCGGGGGTGAAACCGGAAAAGTCGTTGCCGCCGCCGCCGAGACCGCTGCCCGATCCGCCGGCGCCGGTTCCAGTGCCGGCTGTCGACGCACCGGCCGTCGCGGCGCTGCCGGTCGAGGCGAGGCGCGCCGCGGGTACCGGCGGCTTGTAAGGAATGATGATCTTGGGCGGCGGCGCCACGACCGGTGTCGGTAACGCCTTTTTGGCTGGGGTTCCTTCTTTTTCCTTGGCGCGCTGGGCCTTTGGGCTTGGCGGCGGCGGGGGTGGGGGCGGCGGGACCTCGCGGATGTCGAAGATGCTCAGCCGGTCGGTGGTCCGAGACGCGGTGTGCACGGTGAGGCCGGAGAGGATGATTGCAACCAGGCCCAGATGAACAACGGCAACGCCGCCAAGCGCCTTGATCCGGTCGGGGTTGTCCGCAGTTCGATAGGCCATCTGTGCCTCGTAACTGAAAACGCACACACCGCCGAAAGTTTTCAGCCTAACTGCTGTTTCTCGAGCCATTTTTCTAGCCATTTGATGGTGTAGTTGCCGGCCAGGAACTCGTCGTCGCGGACGATCTGTTGGTGGAGCGGGATGGTGGTTTTCATGCCCTCGACGAGGAACTCCTCGAGCGCGCGGCGAAGGCGCATGATGCAGCGCTCGCGGGTCGTGCCGTAGACGATCAGCTTGGCGATCAGGCTGTCGTAGTAGGGCGGCACGCGGTAGCCGGTGTAGAGCCCGCTATCGACCCGCACGTGCATGCCGCCGGGAGCGACGTAATTGTTCACCGTGCCGGGCGACGGCGCGAAGGTCTGCGGGTCTTCGGCGTTGATGCGGCACTCGATCGCGTGGCCATTGAGGTGGATTTCGTCCTGGCGGCACGACAGGCCCTGGCCGCCGGCGACGCGGATCTGCTCGCGCACCAGGTCCAGACCGCTGATCATCTCGGTCACCGGGTGCTCGACCTGGAGCCGGGTGTTCATCTCGATGAAGTAGAACTCATTGTTCTCGTACAGGAATTCGACCGTTCCAGCGCCGCGGTAGCTCATTTCGGCCATCGCCTTGGCGACGATCGTGCCCATCCGGTCGCGCTCCTCGGCGCTGATCGCCGGCGAGGGGGCTTCCTCGAGCAGCTTCTGGTGGCGGCGCTGGATCGAGCAGTCGCGCTCGCCGATGTGAATCGCTTTGCCGGCGCCGTCGCCAAACACCTGAAACTCGATGTGGCGCGGGTCGGCGAGA
>JBKJYX010000211.1:0-4264 GCA_046715575.1 Sphingomicrobium sp.
CGTACCAGGCGCTCAACAAGGAATGGAGCCCGAAGCTTTCCGCCGCATCGGACGAGATCACGCTCAACCCCGAGCTCTTCCAGCGGGTGAAGGCCGTCTATGATGCGCGCGACAGCGCCGGCCTCGATGCCAAGCAGCATCGGCTGGTGACCCGCTACTACGAAAGTTTCGTTCGCAACGGCGCCAATCTCGATCCTCAGCAAAAGGCCCAGCTGTCGGAGATCAACCAGCAGCTTGCGACCCGCTTCGCGAGCTTCAGCGACAAGCTGCTCGCCGACGAGGAGAAATATACCGTCGCCACCGCCGCGGAAATCAAGGGCCTGCCGCAGGATCTCGAGGATTCGGCGCTGGCTGCTGCCAAGGAGCGCAATCTCCCGGCCGGCCGCTATGCGATCGTCAACACCCGCTCGGCGGTCGACCCGCTGCTCACCTATGCCGACAATCGCGCGCTGCGTGAAAAGGTGTGGCGGGGCTTCGTCAACCGCGGCGACAATGGCGACGCCAGCGACACCAACGCGACCATCGCCGAGGTCGTCAAGCTGCGCGCCGACCGCGCCCGGCTCCTCGGTTTCCCGACCCACGCCCACTGGCGAATGCAGGACACGATGGCCAAGGAGCCGCAGCGGGCAATGGACCTGATGATGCGGGTCTGGCCAGCGGCGGTCGCGCGGGTGAAGCAAGAAGTCGCCGACATGACCGCGCTCGCCCGCAAGGAAGGCTTCAAGGGCCGCATCGAGCCGTGGGACTATCGCTATTACCAGGAGAAGGTGCGCAAGGCGCGCTACGACTTGAGCCAGGAGGAACTGAAGCCCTACTTCCAGCTCGATAATATGCTGAAGGCGATGTTCTGGTCGGCAGGCCAGCTCTACGGCTACGATTTCAAGGAAAATACCGGTACGGTGCCGGTGTTCCATCCGGACATCCGCACCTTCGAAGTGACCGACCGCAAGGACGGCCACGTCGTCGGCCAATTCTATCTCGACACTTACGCGCGGACGGGCAAGCGGTCGGGGGCCTGGCACACAGCATACCGGCCGCGCATCCGGCTGCTCGACGACACGATCGTGCTCAACTCGAACAACAATAATTTCACCAAGCCGGCGGCCGGCAAACCGGTGCTGATCAGCCTCGACGACGCCGACACGCTGTTCCACGAATTCGGCCACGGGCTGCACTATCTGACGCTCGACGTCACCTATCCGACCTTCGCCGGATCGCAGCGCGACTTCGTCGAATATCCGAGCCAGGTGAACGAAAATTGGCTGATGACCCCCGAGGTGCTCAACCGCTTCGCGGTAAACCAGGCCGGGCAACCGATCCCGCAGGCGCTGGTCGACAAGATCGAAAAGGCGAAAACGTTCAACCAGGGCTTCGCGACGGTCGAATATCTGTCCTCGGCGATGGTCGACATGAAGCTGCATTTGAAGCCCGACGGGGTAGTCGATGCCGATGCGTTCGAGCGTGCGACTCTGGCCGAGCTTGGCATGCCGCGCGAGATGGTGATGCGCCACCGCCTGCCGCAGTTTGGCCATCTGTTCTCGTCGGACAGCTATTCGGCCGGCTATTACTCCTATTTATGGTCGGAAGTGATGGACGCCGACACCTGGGCGGCGTTTGAAGGCGGCGGCAATGTCTGGGACAAGACGATTGCCGACCGCTTCAAGACCATGATCCTGCAGACCGGCAACGAGACCGACCGGACCGAGGCCTATCGCGCGTTCCGCGGCCGCGATCCAGACGCCACGGCCTTGCTCAAGCGGCGGGGTTTTCCGGTGGATAGCGGAAGCCCCGGCGAGCGCGGGCGCTGACACCGGGGTGAACCGGGCGGGCCCAGGTGCGTTCTTGCGCCATGGCTCGCCTGATTCATCTGTCCGACCTTCATTTTGGCGCCCACGACCCGCGGCTGGTCGAGGCGGTCGAGCAGCGCATCCACGAGGAAAAGCCCGATCTTGTCGTGATCAGCGGCGACCTGACCCAGCGGGCGAAGACCGAGCAATTCAAGGAGGCGTGCAGCTTCCTCGACCGGCTGCGCTACGCCGGACATGAAGTGCTCGCGGTCCCCGGCAACCACGACGTGCCGCTGTACGACGTGCTGCGCAGGTTTCTGTCGCCGCTGACTCGATACCGGCGCTTCATCGACGATGATTTGTGCCCGTTCCACGAGCTGCCCGGCGTCGCCGTGCTGGGCATCAACACCGCTCGCTCGCTGACCTTCAAGGATGGGCGGATCAGCCACGAGCAGATGGAATTCATCCGCCAGACGTTCGCGAAATCCGATCCCAAGACGATGCGGGTTCTGGTTACCCACCATCCGTTGTTCGCACTGCCGGTGGGCGACGGGCCCGAGCTCGGCAAGGCGATCGGGCGGCAGAAACTGGCGCTGGACGCGATCGCAGACGCCGGCGTCGACCTGCTGTTGGCGGGGCACAACCACCGCGCGTCGGCGCATCACGCAAGCGACTTCGTGACCCGCGCCGGATCCGCGCTGGTCATTCAGGCGGGTACCGCGACGTCGACCCGGCTGCGCGACGAGGAGCAGAGCTTCAACCAGATCGACGTGGACGGCGACGGCGTCACGCTGACGGTTCAATCGTGGTCAGACGACAGGTTTGCGTCGGCCGATGCGCAACAGTTCATCCGCGAAGGCGACCACTGGCGCATCGCCGGCGCGGATCGCGAAATCGAACAGGCCGCGCACTAAGCTTGTCCGCAGCCGCTCCGCTCGCTTACAGCCGGCGCATGACGACCATCGACAGCTTCGACATGGACGATTTCGTAGCGCGCGTGCTGGCCGAGGATCTGGGTGCGGGCGGGGACGTGACGTCGAACGCGACGATCGCGGCGGACGCGCGATTTACCGCAAGCATCAATTGCCGCGAGGCAATCGTTATTGCTGGGCTGAATATCGCCGAGGCGTTCTTTCGCGCGCTTGATCCGGAAGTTCAGACTGAGGTGCTGGCCAGCGATGGCGATCGCGCGCCGAGCGGGACGGTGCTGATGCGCCTGGAAGGCGATGCCCGCGCGATGCTGGCCGCGGAGCGGTCGGCGCTCAATACGCTGCAGCATCTGTCGGGCATCGCCACGCTGACCCGCCGCTACGTCGATGCGATCGAAGGGACGGGCGCGGCCTTGCTCGACACGCGCAAGACCATCCCGGGGTTGCGGGTTCTCGACAAATATGCGGCCCGGATGGGCGGCGCGCAAAATCACCGGATGCGGCTCGACGACGGCGTCCTGATCAAGGACAATCATGTCGCGGTGTGTGGCGGCGTTGCGCAAGCGGTGCGCGCGGCCAAGGCGGCGAACGTCGGCCTGCCGGTCCAGGTCGAGGTCGACCGACTGGACCAGATCGAGCCCGCGCTCGCCGCCGGTGCCGACCGGCTGTTGCTCGACAATATGGACGTCGCGATGCTGCGGCAGGCTATTGCTTTGGTCGCCGGGCGGGTGCCATCGGAGGCGTCGGGCGGCGTCAACCTCGACACCATTCGCGGCATCGCCGAAGCCGGGGTCGATTATATCTCTGTCGGCCGCATCACCCAGTCGGCGCCCGCGGTCGACATCGGCCTCGATTATTCGCTCGCGCCAGGCGCCGAATAGGGAACCGAGAATCACATGGATTTATTTCGCATCTGCCGCGTTCCAACATTATAGGACGCCGCAAGCGTAGGAGACTCTAGTTGTTCAAGGGGGTTAAACCCATTCTCTACGGCGGCCGCGAGGTGTGGCCCCTGATCGAAGGCGGCAAGGGCGTCAGCGCGACCAATCATGCCAGCTCGGGCGCCTGGGCGGCGGCGGGCGGCGTCGGCACTGTGTCGGCGGTCAACGCCGACAGCTACGACCCCGAAGGCCGGATCATCCCGCAGGTCTACAAGGCGCTGACCCGCCGCGAGCGCCACGAGGAGCTCGTCCAGTACGCGATCGACGGCGCGGTTGCGCAGGTCCAGCGAGCGCATGAGATCGCGTCGGGCCGCGGCGCCATCAATATCAACGTGCTGTGGGAAATGGGCGGCGCGCAGCGCGTTCTGCACGGCGTTCTCGAGCGCACCAAGGGCCTGGTTACCGGCGTCACCTGCGGCGCCGGAATGCCGTATAAATTGAGCGAGATCGCCGCCTCCTACGGGGTCAGTTACCTGCCGATCATCAGTTCGGCCCGCGCGTTTCGAGCATTGTGGAAACGGGCTTATTGGAAGGCGGCCGAGTGGCTCGCGGCGGTGGTCTATGAGGACCCGTGGCTGGCGGGCGGGCACAACGGCCTGTCGAACGC
>JBKJYX010000212.1:0-3445 GCA_046715575.1 Sphingomicrobium sp.
AGGCGAGCGGTCGATTCGATCAGCTCGGCGACGGCGGCGAGCGGCTCGGCGCCGAACTGGCGCGCTTCGCCTTTCAGCGTATGCGCCGGGATCACCAGCGCGGTGGCGTTTCCCTCGTGCATCGCCTTCTCGATCTGGCTGACCGACTTGGTGCCGTCTTCGCGGAAATAGCTCAAAATCCGGATGAATCCCGGCCCGAGCTCGGCGCGACTCTTCTCGAAATGCACCCAATCGATGATGTCCGGCGCGCCCTCGCTATGAATGGTTGCGTCGCTCAAGTTGACGTTGCTCCAAATTGCAGCCGACGCGTGCCGACCGTGGTCCCACGCTTCGGGATTAGGCCGTAAAGGGTAAAGACATGCTTAGCGGCGAATAACTTAGCGCCGGGTCACTTGCCGCGGTCGAGCTTGCTGGGAGCGGCGTCGAACGGGTTGCGCGAACCGCGAAAGGTCAGCCGCAGCGGGACCGGGCCGAGCTTCAAATCACGGCGCAGCGCATTGACCAGATAGCGGCGGTAGCTGTCGGGCAGCTCGTCGGTGCGGTTGCCGAACACGACGAAGCTCGGCGGCCGGTTCTTGATTTGGGTGATGTAGCGCAGCTTGATGCGCTTGCCCTTGGGCGCGGGCGGCGGATTGGCCTCGATCGCGGTCTCGAACCAGCGATTGAGCTCGCCGGTGCCGACCCGCCGCGACCAGGCTTCGCGCAGCTCGAACGCGGCTTTCAAGATCTGGTCGATCCCCTTGCCGGTCTTGGCCGATACGGTCAGCACCGGCACGCCCTTCAATTGCGACAGGCCTTCCTCGAGCGCCGCCTTGATGCCGTTGAACAGCGACGAGGCGTTGTCGGCAACGTCCCATTTATTGACGGCGATGATCAACACGCGGCCTTCCTCGACGGTCGCGTCGGCGATCTTGAGGTCCTGCACTTCCAGCCCACGGGTCGCGTCGAGGAGGAGCAGAACGACTTCGCTGCGGTCGATCGAGCGGCGCGTGTCGGCGACCGACAATCGCTCGAGCTTGTCATCGACCTTGGCCTTCTTGCGCAGGCCCGCGGTATCAACCAACCGCACCTGCTGGCCCTGCCAGTTCCACTCGACAGTAATTGAGTCGCGCGTAATCCCGGCTTCGGGCCCGGTGATCATCCGCTCTTGCCCGAGCATCCGATTGACCAGGGTCGACTTGCCGGCGTTGGGCCGGCCGACGATTGCCAGCTTGAGCGGACCGCCCTCGGTATCGTCCTCATTCTCGGGCTCGCCTTTATAGGCTTCGACGTGCGGCCGCAGCGCCTCGAACAGGTCGACGATGCCTTCGCCATGCTCGGCACTGATCGCGATCGGCTCGCCCAGCCCCAAGGCATAGGCTTCGAGCCGCCCGGCTTCGCCGCCGCGCCCTTCGGCCTTGTTGGCGGCGACGATCACCGGCGTCTCCCCGGTCCGAAGCCAGCGCGCGATTTCCTCGTCGAGGGGAGTGAGCCCTTCGCGGGCGTCGATCAGGAACAAGGCGATGTCGGCATCGCGGACCGCGGCCTCGGTCTGCTGGCGCATCCGCCCAGGCAGGGTCGCCGGGTCCTCGTCTTCATAACCGGCGGTATCGACGATACGGAATTCGAGCCCGAGCAGGGTAGCATCACCCTCGCGCCGGTCGCGGGTTACCCCCGGCCGGTCGTCGACCAGCGCCTGCTTCTTGCCAACCAGCCGGTTGAACAGGGTCGACTTGCCGACGTTGGGCCGGCCGACGATGGCGACGGTGGGGATTGGCATCGCGGTCCGTTAGCCGATCCTTGTGCCCCTGCGAAGGCAGGGGCCCAGTGTTTCGTTCTCCGGGGTTACAAGAAACTGGGCTCCTGCCTGCGCAGGAGCACAAACGTTTACCGGAACGCGCGCAGGTGACCCTGGTCGTCGAGCACGTACAAGGTCGAATTGGCGACGATCGGCGCCAGCGTGATCGGGACGCCCATGGTGGTCTGGCTCTGGAAGTTGCCGGTGACCGGATCGAAGTTGATCAACGTCCCGTTGGACCCGACCAGGAGCAGCCGTCCGCCGGCCAGGATCGGCCCGCGGTAGGTGATCTGCCCGCGCTTGCTCTTCTCGCGCTCGAACCGCGGCAACTGGTTGATCCAACGGACCTTGCCGGTGGTGCGGGCGACGGCGATCAGCTTGCCGTCTTCGGTGGCCACGAACACCCAGTCGCCAGCGACCCACGGCGTTGCGATCCCGGCGATGTTGATCTCCCACAATCGCTGGCCGCTGTTCAGCTCAAGCGCGACCATCCGCCCGCCCTGGCCGATCGCGAACACCTGGCCGTTGTCGATCACTGCATTGGCGTCGATGTCCGACAGCGACGACACGCTGGTGCGGATGCTGGTCCGGGCCAGCGTGTCCTGCCACACCAGGCGGCCGTTCTCGTAGCGGTAGGCGTTCAACTCGCCCGACGAGAAGCCGGCGACCACCGTGCCCTGCGCGAACGCCGGCGAGGCGGTGCCGAACACACCGGCGATCTCGAGCGACGCCGCGTTCGACCAGTTGGTCTTGCCGTCCGACGCCTTCAATGAATAGATCTGGTTGTCCTGGCTCATCACATAGAGCGCGTCACCAACGACCGTCGGCGCGCCGCGCAGCGGTCCGCCCGGACGCACCTGCCAGATCACGCCGCCATTACGCGGGTCCAGGGCAGCCACGAAACCGAGGCCGTTGGTCGCGTAGATCCGGCCATTTTCGTAGGCGACGCCGCCACCATAGAGCGACGAGCTATTGCCCTTCTCGGTGCCGAACTGGCTTTCCCAGGCCCTGCCGCCGGTCTGCGCATCGAAGGCCCGAACGGTGGCGTTGGTGTCGATCGTATAGATCCGCCCGCCGCCGACCACCGGCGACGAGGCGAGCCGGCCGCCGAGGCCGCTGCCGTAGCCGATCGACACGCTGAACGCCTGGCCAAGGCTGGTACCGAGCGCGAGATGGCCCATCGACTTCGAGGCACTGCCGCCCGCCTGCGCCCAATCGCTGTTGGCGACCGGCGCCGGGAGCACCATCGGCAGCGCCGCCGTGTCCGGATCGACCGCCGCGTCATTCTCGGTCATGAGGACCGCGACGCGCTGACCGAGCACCGGTGTCTTGGGGCCCGATTTCTTGAAGACGCTGCAGCCGCTCACCGCCAAGGCAGCGACGATCAGCATGGCAATTCTGGTCTTGGTCCGAATCATTTTCGTTTTCATTCCTATGGGGCGGTTGCGGGGAGCGATGCGCTCGCATCGACACCCAAAGTGCCGGCGATCTGCACCGATCTGGCGCGAATGGATTCGGGCACCTGGCGATCGGCGGCGACGACCGCGAACAGCCGGCCCGCCTCCAGCTTCTTGCCTTGCTTGATCATGGCCATGGCGGTGAGCTCTCCGGCGCTTCCGAACCACGGGTTGCCGGGTTTGGCGATCGGCTCCATCCGGGCGATCACCT
>JBKJYX010000213.1:0-2710 GCA_046715575.1 Sphingomicrobium sp.
GAATGACGAGGGGGGCGCGCCTGGTTTCTATACCCAGGGCGCCAAGCTGATGCTGGTCGACGGGCCGGGCGCCAAGGTGACCCCGGACGCGGTAACGGACGCGATCGGCCGAATTCGCAAGGACGTCCACCAGGTCCAGCCGCACGCGATCTCGATCACCAACGCCACCGAATATGGGCTGGTCCACAGTGCCGCCGACGTCGCCGCGATCGGCGACCTGGCGAGTCAGCACGGGCTGGGCCTGCACATGGACGGCGCCCGCTTCGCCAATGCCATCGTCTCCACCGGTGCAAGCCCAGCCGACTTCACATGGCGCGCCGGCGTCGACACCTTGTCGTTCGGTTTCGTCAAGAATGGCGGCCTCAATGCCGAAGCGCTGATCCTGTTCAAGACCGAGCTTGCCGACGAGGTGCTGGTCCGCCGCAAGCGCGCCGGCCACCTGCTGTCCAAGGGCCGCATGCTCGCGGCGCAGATCCTCGCTTTGCTCGACAATGATTTGTGGCTGGCCAACGCCCGCGCCGCCAACGCCGCGGCGCAGACCCTCGCGAAAGCAGCCGGGGACCGGCTCGTCCATCCGGTCGAGGCGAATGAGCTATTCCTGCGCATTACCGCCGACGAAGCGGCGCGCCTGCGGGCGCAGGGCTTCGATTTTTACGACTGGGGCTCGGGTCAAATCCGACTGGTCACCAGCTGGGACCAGGACGGCCAATCGGTCGCCAAGCTTGCCGCGGCGATCGAGGCTCTGTGACTGCCGAGCAGCGCTCCAATCTCGCCGCGGTCATTGTCCCATTCGTCATATTCACCGGCATCTGGGGCTCGACCTGGATCGTCATCCGCGACCAATTGGGCTCGGTACCGCCGCAATGGTCGGTCGCCTACCGCTTCATCATCGCCGCCGCGGCGATGGCGGCGGTCGCGCGGATAAGAGGCGAGAAGTTGCCACTGGACGGCGGCGCCATGAAGGCCGTCCTGTTCCTCGGCGTCTTCCAGTTCTTCATCAATTTCAACGCCGTCTACCTCGCCGAGCGCCACATCACTTCGGGCCTGGTGGCGACCGTGTTCGCGCTCTTGGTGTTTCCCAATACCCTGCTCGGCTGGGCGTTTCTCGGCCAGCGGCCGACCCGCCGCTTCGTCTGGGGCTCACTCGCCGCGGTCGCCGGCATTTCCCTGCTGTTCGTCCATGAACTGCAGGAGCATCCGGGACGAACCGCGGCCATTCTGACCGGCATCGGACTGACGCTCGTCGGCATGATCGGCGCGTCGGCCGCCAATGTCTTCCAGGCCCGCGACAAGGTCCGCGCTTATCCGTTGTTCGCGCTGCTTGCCTGGTCGATGGGCATGGGCGCGCTGATCGACGCCGCGTTCGCTTTGGCCATCGCCGGCCCACCGGTGATCGAGTACCGGATCGGCTATTGGGTCGGGGTGCTCTATCTCGCGTTGTTCGCCTCGGCGCTCGGCTTCAGCCTCTATTTCCCGGTGGTGCGCCGGATCGGCCCGGCCAAGGCGGCCTATTCGAGCGTGCTGGTGCCGATCATCGCCATGGGCTTCTCGACCGCATTGGAGGGCTATCGCTGGACGCCGCTGGCGGCCGCTGGAGCGGTGCTCGCGCTTGGCGGAATGCTCGGCGCGCTGAGCCGCAGCCGCTCGCTTGTGACCGCCCCGGCAGCCGACTAAGGCCCGCCGATGGCCGACGCCCGAACAATTCCCGAAGCACCGGTCCCGCCGCAGCACGTTGCTACCCGGCGCGAGAACTATTGCCCGCCCGACTGGCTGGTGCCCGAGATCGAGCTCGATTTCGCGCTCGGTGCCGCCGCGACGCGGGTGCGGGCCACGCTCACCGTCACCCGCAATGGCGCTCATGATCGGCCGCTTCGCCTCGAAGGCGACGGCTTGGCGCCGATCAAGGTTTCGGTCGACGGCGGCGATGCGCGCTGGTCGATGGATGGGGCGGCCCTGGTCATCGAGCTTGCGGGCGACCGCGCGACGATCGAGACCGAGGTCGAGATCCAGCCCGCCGCCAATACCAAGCTGATGGGCCTCTACGCGTCCGGCGGCGGCCTCTACACCCAATGCGAGGCCGAGGGCTTTCGCCGCATCACCTTCTTCCCCGACCGGCCCGACGTGCTCAGCCGCTACCGGGTGCGGATGGAGGCCGATGCGGCGGAATTCCCGGTGCTGCTGACCAACGGCAATTGCGTCGCTTCGGGTGTCGGCGACGACGGCCGGCACTGGGCCCAATGGGAGGACCCGTTCCCCAAGCCGAGCTACTTGTTCGCCCTGGTCGCCGGCGACCTCTCCCCCAACCGCGACCGCTTCACCACTTGTGGCGGCCGAACCGTCGATCTCGCCATCTGGGTCAAGGAAGCCGACCTGCCCCGAACTCGCCACGCGATGGACAGCCTCAAGCTCGCAATGGCGTGGGACGAGCGGGTCTACGGCCGCGAATATGACCTCGACCAGTTCAACATCGTCGCGGTTTCGGATTTCAACATGGGCGCGATGGAGAACAAGAGCCTCAACGTCTTCAACACCGCTTATGTGCTGGCCGACGCCGAGACCGCGACCGACGCCGATTATGACGGCATCGCGCGCGTCGTCGGCCATGAATATTTCCACAATTGGTCGGGCAACCGGGTCACCTGCCGCGACTGGTTCCAGCTGTCGTTGAAAGAAGGCTTCACGGTGTTTCGCGACCAGGGCTTCTCGGCCG
>JBKJYX010000214.1:0-3202 GCA_046715575.1 Sphingomicrobium sp.
ATTCGACGACCTGCTTGCGGATGTCGTAGTTGCGCGCCTCGACCTTCTTCTGCGCGGTCTCGATCGCCTTCGAGATCCACGGGCTGATGATCGCCTCGCCGTCCTCGAGGTTCTTGTTCATCAGCCGGGAGAACATGGTCTGCGGGCCGAAGATGCGCAGCAGATCGTCGTCGAGGCTCAGGTAAAATCGCGACAATCCGGGATCGCCTTGGCGTCCTGAGCGGCCTCTGAGCTGATTGTCGATGCGGCGGCTCTCGTGGCGCTCGGTGCCGAGCACGAACAGCCCGCCGGCGTCGACCACCAGCTGCTTCTGGGTCGCGACCTCGGCCTTGACGCGCTCGATGGCGGCATCGCGCTCCTTGCCCTCGGGCAACTCGCTCAGCTCATCCTCGATGCGGAAATCGACATTGCCGCCCAGTTGGATGTCGGTGCCGCGCCCGGCCATGTTGGTGGCGATGGTCACCGCCCTGAGCGCGCCCGCCTGGGCGACGATATGCGCTTCCTTTTCGTGGAAGCGGGCATTCAGCACCTCGTGGGTGATGCCCTCCTTGGTCAGATACTCCGACAGCATCTCCGATTTCTCGATCGACACCGTCCCGACCAGCACCGGCTGGCCCTTGTCCTGCCGCGCCTTGATCTCCGTGGCGATGGCGGCGAACTTGTCGGTGATGTTCTTGTAGAACTCGTCGTCGTCGTCGACCCGCAGCACCGCCACGTTGGTCGGGATCGAGACCACGTTCATCCGGTAGATGTCGAAGAATTCCGGCGCTTCGGTCAGCGCGGTGCCGGTCATCCCCGACAGCTTGGGGTACATGCGGAAATAATTCTGGAAGGTGATCGAGGCGAGGGTCTGGTTCTCGGGCTCGATGTTGACCCCTTCCTTGGCTTCGACCGCCTGGTGGAGGCCGTCGGACCAGCGCCGCCCGTCCATCATCCGGCCGGTGAACTCATCGATGATGATGATCTTCTCGTCCTTGATGATGTAGTCGATGTCCTTCTTGAACATGACGTTGGCTTTCAACGCCTGGTTCAGATGGTGGACGACCTGGGTGTTGGCGATGGCGTAGAGGTTGCGGCCCTCGATCAGCCCCGCGTCCTCGAGCATCCGCTCGGCCTTCTCGGTCCCGTCCTCGGTCAGGACAACGCTTTTCTGCTTCTCGTCAAGCTCGTAATCCTCAGGCGTGAAGGTCTTCACCAGCGCATCGACCGACATGTAGAGCTCGGACTTGTCGTCGGTCGGGCCGGAGATGATCAGCGGGGTCCGCGCCTCGTCGATCAGGATCGAATCCACCTCGTCGACGATGGCGAAATTGAACGGCCGCTGGACCATCTGCTCACGCGAATATTTCATGTTGTCGCGGAGGTAGTCGAAGCCCAATTCGTTGTTGGTCGCGTAGGTGATGTCGGCATTGTAGGCGTCGCGCCGCTCCTGGTCGGACAAATTGGGGACGATCACCCCGACCGAGAGCTCGAGAAAGCGGTAGATCTGGCCCATCCAGTCGGCGTCGCGGCGGGCGAGATAGTCATTGACCGTGACCACGTGGACGCCCTTTTGCGGCAGCGCGTTCAGATAAACCGCGAGCGTCGCCACCAGCGTCTTGCCCTCGCCGGTCTTCATCTCGGCGATCTCGCCGCGGTGGAGCGCGATGCCGCCGATCAGCTGGACGTCATAGTGGCGCTGCCCCAGCGTCCGGGTGGCGGCTTCGCGGACAGTGGCGAAGACTTCGGGCAACAACTGGTCGAGCGTCTCGCCGGCCGCAATGCGCTGCCGGAACCGCTCGGTCTGGCCGCGCAGTTCGTCGCCCGACATCGCCGATATGCCGGGCTCGAGCGCGTTGATCGCGTCGACATGCTTGCCCAGCCCCCGCACATAGCGGTCGTTGGCCGATCCGAAGATGCTTTTTGCCACTGCGGCGAACATGGAATTCCCTTAAATGCCGCGGCGCGCCCTTTACCAGGCGGTCCGCCGGGCGATCCGCCTCGCCCGCGCGCGGGCAACTGCGGGGCGCGATGTAGGCAGCACCCCCGTTTTAGTCAATTGAACGACGTGACCTAGAGCTGGGCCTCGAGCCATTCCTGGATCTGGCTGCGCGGCGCTGCGCCGACCTTTTGCGCGACCGGCTGGCCGCCTTTGAACAGCAGCATGGTCGGAATGCCGCGGACGCCGTAGCGGCCCGGCACGTCGGGATTCTCGTCGATGTTCAATTTGGCGATCGTCACCTTGTCGCCCAGTTCGGTGGCGATTTCCTCGAGCGCGGGCGCGATCATCCGGCAAGGCCCGCACCATTCGGCCCAGAAATCCACGAGCACTGGGCCGGGCGCACCCAGCACATCGGTTGCAAAGCTCTGATCGGTGACGGCCTTGGTGGTCATGATGGGGGTAACTCCGTTGGGGTTGAGCGCCATATGGGGATGCAACCGTCGCGGCTCAACTACTGGGTTCAAAGGCGAGTTCAAACAGGCGCGCCGCGTCCGTGTAGAGCAATGCGGCACGGATGCTTCGGCCCGGGAAAATGACGCCAAGCGCCTCGGCATAGGCGGCCATCTGTGCCCGGTGCGAAACCGGGATTTGGTCATCGCCGGCGGGCACGCGGCCGGTCTTGAAGTCGATCACGGAAACTATGCTGTCCTCGACCAGCAGCCGGTCGACGGTCCCGGCGACAACGCGGCCGTCGGCAAGCGTGGCGGCGATCGGCGCTTCGGCGAACGACCCGGGGCCGAACAGGTCGACGAACTGGACATCGTCGAGGATCGAGCCGACGAGATCGGCCAAGGCCTCGCGTTCGACCGCGTCGGCGATGCCCGCCGAATGCTCGAGCCAGCGTATCGCTGATGCCCGGCGTTGCTCCCGCGCGACCCCGGGCAAGCGCTCGAACAATTGGTGGATGATCGTTCCGCGCCGGGCCGCCGTGCGTTGCTCGGCACTGGGTGCCGGTGCCGTCTCGCGATCCTCCGCCAAAGCCGACGGCGCCAGCGGCCGCGGCGGGCGGCTCTCGACGGGCGCCGGGCGGCGCGCCCACTCGGGCACCGTCGGGGCTTCGATCTCGATGCGCGGCGGCCGCGGCTTGGGCGTAGCGGCAATGACAGTGCCGCGATAACGGATCGCCTCGCCCCAGGCCTCGTCATCCTCCGGCTGCGCGCCCAGCGACAGCAGAGCCCGCTCGACCCTTTTGTGCCAGCTGTTGTCCGCCAGCTGCCCATT
>JBKJYX010000215.1:0-2533 GCA_046715575.1 Sphingomicrobium sp.
TCTCGGCACGTCGCACAAGATAGAGTTTCTGCAACGCCACTCGATGGCGAGCGCCGGACCGCACCTCACAGCACGGCGCCGCAGAAAACCTTTATCTTGCGCAATGTCAAACCACGAAGGGCGTAAGCGCCTTGCCGTAGGCCTCCGGCGGCTTCGAGCCCCAGCGGTCGAGCACATTGCTTGCGGAATCGAACGGCCAGTTGCCGGGCTCATGCAATGCGTCATTGTCGATGCGTTCGAGGCCGAACGAGACTTCGACCACGCATCCATTCGGATCGAGATAATAGGAAAAGATATTGTTGCCCGGCCCGTGCCGGCCGATGCCCCACAGCAGGCTGCGGCCCTTGCTCACCAGCGCGTCGGCGACGCCGGCAAGATCGTGCAGCGCATGCGCGTCGAACGCATAGTGATGCAGGCCGTTGCCGGGGCCGGCCGCGAACGTGTGGTGAAATCCGTCGGCCGCGCGATACCAGGCGCGTTCGTAATTCGTCGTCCGGTCCGACAGTCTCATGCCGAACATACGGGTGACGAGATCGTGGAAGCCGCGCGGATCGCTGGCGCGCAGATTCACATGCTCGAGACGGCGAACGCGCTTGCTGTTCATCAGACCGGGGCTGATGTCCTCACGTGCGATCGGCGTATGGACTTCGAAGATCGGCCCGAACGGCGTGGCAAGGCGAACCGCGCGTTTGACATTGGGCAAAAGCGGCGTGTCGCCGAGGATCGTCAGTCCTTCAGATTTGGCGCGGCGAAGCACCTCGTCGACCGCGCCCTCATCCATCGCTTCGAGACCGACCGCACGGATGCCGCGCCGCGCGTCGCGCAGATAGGCGACATCGCAGAAGCGCGCGTTCGACGAGATATAGACCGCACCATCGTCCCGGTGCGTGATGCGAATTCCGGTCATGTCGGCAAGATCGCGCGCGGAACCGTCCGGGTCCGGGGTCGCGATCACCACATAGCCCATCTGCCGAATGAGATGCGTCATGGACGTTTCCACAGGCCGGTCCAGAGCGCACGACAGCGGCGCTATTGCTTGGCGCTGAGATCCTTGCGCACCGCGAGCAGCACGTTGGATTCGTTCGGGCGCCAGCGATAACCCATGCCGAAATCGAGCGGCTTGGTCGGCCCCTTGCGGTAAATCTCGGCAAGCTTCGCCTGTTGACGGCCGGGGAAAATCGCGATCGGCCCGAGATAGCGGCCGAACGGAATGAGTTGCCACTGGTCGGGCTTGAAGTAGGACACCGGAATTCCGGAATCGTCCTGCACGACGTGCTGGCTCTTGTTGATGACGAAGTCGCGCACCTGCGAGAAGCTGCCGCTATGCGGCAGATAGGACGCGCTCTTGAACATCCCGTCGCCCATCCCGAGCGTCTCGCAGAATTTCAGGAACCCGGAATTCCGCACGCCGGAATCCGACACGTCGGTGCTGAAATAATACAGCGTCTGCTGCGGCGTCCCTTCGCCGTTCGAAAACACGATCTTGGCGCCCTGCACGCCCTTCTGCGGCGCGTTGCCCTCGACCGGACTGACCTTGCCCTCGCTGTCGAGCGTGATCAGACTGGCTTCGCTGATGGTCTTGCCGGCGCGCGCGATATAGACGTAGAGAATCGGCAGCGTGCCGGACAAAGCGGTTTCGCGCAGCTGGCTTTTCATGTTCTTGGTGATGAAGAAGCTGAGACTGATCGACGAACCCATCGACGACCGCAGATTGCCCAGCGACTGGCGCGTCCGCTCGTTAATGTCGGGAATACGCCCGACCGGTTCGAGCCCACTCAGGACATAGATCGAGGCCTTCGGATAGAAGGCATCGGCATAAAGAAAGTCCGGTCCGCTGAACATGTAAAATAACGGGGCGCCGCGATCCTTCAGGTTTGCCCCTGACCAGGCGCGGATTTTCGACAGCCTCTGGGCTTCCAGCTGCCTCCAGGACCCGTCCAGCGAGCGCGCATGCTGCTGCCACGCCGGGTCCCTGGTCATTTTCGCGAGCGGGGACGTGTCGGCCGGCGCCATGCCGGCGAGGAAACGGGCGGTGTCGTTGAAACTCGCTTTGTCGGTAGCCAACGCCCCCGGAAGCGGCGCGAGAAAGATCAGGCCGGCGGCCAGAAGAGTGGGCTTCAGAAGGCGTGGCAGGGGCGTGCGCATGGCGGTCGATTTGCCTGTTGTGGGAAAAGCGGATCGTCGATCCAAGGGCGGAATGGCTTCCGGATGCGACCCGGAACGGCAAGCCGCTGCGGTGAACGACCGCTCGTGACCATGTTCCGGTCGTGATTCACTTATACGGGGAGCCCGGTTGATTCGATTGTTCAGGTTGGGCTTTTCTTTGATTTCGTCCAAGTGTGCTTACCGGGCAACCCCCCCTTTCGCCGTGGAGCCATGTGTTGAAAGCCACCGTCCTGAACGCATCGACAGGATTGGGCATCGCTACTCTGGTCCTCATGGCCATCATGCCGGCGGATCGCGGCATCATCGCGACGGCGAACGCCACCGGAGCGGAAAATATCGCCATTCCCCTGCCCCGCCCGAGACCTCC
>JBKJYX010000216.1:0-4209 GCA_046715575.1 Sphingomicrobium sp.
GCCTTGAACAGCGCATCGAGGCGTTTGACCTCGTGAGACTCGATTGCTTGCCAGTGCTTGCCCGCCATGCCGCCGCCTCATAGTCGGCGGCCCTCATATTGCCACCCCCACGCCCGCCGAGCGGCTCGGCACGCTTGACGGGCTCGCGCCAGACCGAAAGAAGCAGCGCCAATGCGCTGGACCCGCTCCAACACCCACAGGCGACCGCCCGCCGCCGACCAGGCCAAGCCAGCGGGCACGCTGCGCTTCCTGTTGCTGCTCGCGCTGTTCGCCTGGGCGTTCCGCAGCTTCGTCGTTGCGCCGTTCAACATCCCGTCGGGCTCGATGCTGCCGACCTTGTACATCGGCGACTATCTGCTGGTCGCGAAATGGCCCTACGGTTTTTCGCGCTACAGCTTTCCTTTCACCTTCCCGTCGTTCAGCGGCCGCATCCTCGTCAATCTGCCCAAGCGCGGCGATGTCGCGGTGTTCCGGCCGCCCGGCGGCGACACCGAGTTCGTCAAGCGGGTGATCGGCCTGCCCGGCGACACGATCGAGGTGCGGGACGGGATGCTGGTCCTCAACGGCAAGCCCTTGCCCCGGCGGTCGCTCCCGCCGTTCGCCATGCCGGTCAGCGCCAACAGCCCGTGCAAGGTAGTGCCGCCGGCGACGCCGATGGCCACCAGCCTCGGCCCGGGGCGCATTTTTTGCCTCTACCCCGCCTATCGCGAGACGCTGCCCGGCGGTCCGAGCTACACCGTGCTCGACCAGGTCGATAATCCGCGCGCCGACGATTTCCCGGCGGTCAAGATCCCGGCCGGCCATGTCTTCATGATGGGCGACAATCGCGACGACAGCCTCGACAGCCGCTTCTCCCCAGCCGAGGGCGGCATCGGCTTCGTGCCCGTCGAGAACCTCGTCGGCCGCGCGCTGGTCACCTTCTGGTCGACCGACGGCAGCGCGGCCTACGTCAAGCCGTGGACCTGGTTTACCGCGCTGCGCGGCGATCGCATGGGCAACGGCTACACTGGCGATCCGGAATGACGGTCGCCGAGTTCGTCACCGAAAAACTTGGCCACAAGCCAGAAAACCTCGCCTTGTTCGAGCGCGCGCTCACCCATCCCAGCTTCGGCCGCGACAATTACCAGCGCCTCGAGTTCCTCGGCGACCGCGTGCTCGGCCTGGTCATGGCCGAATGGCTGAGCGAGCTTTTTCCCCATGAGCAGGAAGGCACGCTCTCGCATCGCTTCACCATTTTGGTCTCGCGGGCCACTTGCGCCGAGGTGGCCCGCGCAGTCGGTCTCACCGACCACCTCCGCCTCGGCAAGCAGGCGCGCGACGATGGGGCCAGCAACAGCGACAATGTCATCGGCGATGCCGTCGAGGCGCTGATCGCCGCGCTCTATCTCGAAGGCGGCGTCGACCCGGCGCGGCGGTTCATCCGCATTGCCTGGGCCCCATTCATCGATGCCCGGTCCGCCGCCCCGCGGCATCCCAAATCCCTGCTCCACGAGTGGGCCGAAGGCCACGGCCGCAAGCCGCCGACCTACACCGTCATCGACCGCTCCGGCCCGCCCCACGCGCCGCGCTTCACCGTCCGCGCCACCGTCAACGGACTCGGCGAGGCTGACGGCGAGGGCCTCAGCAAACAGGAAGCCGAAACCGCCGCCGCCACCGCCCTGCTGGAGCAAGTCAAGTGAGTCAGCGTTGCGGGTTCGTCGCGGTGATTGGGGCGCCCAACGCCGGCAAGTCGACGCTGGTCAATGCGCTGGTCGGACAGAAGGTCGCGATCGTCAGCGCCAAGGCGCAGACCACGCGGGCGCGGCTGATGGGCATCGCGATCGAGGGCGACGCGCAGATCCTACTGGTCGACACGCCCGGCATCTTCGCGCCGCGCCGCCGTCTCGACCGGGCGATGGTCGCCGCCGCCTGGGCCGGGGCCGAGGACGCCGACCGCGTGCTGCTGGTGATCGATGCCGCCGCCAAGCTCGGCGACCGGGTCGAGACCATGCTGGAGGGACTTGAATCCCCCTCCCAACCGCTGATGATCGTCCTCAACAAGGTTGACATCGCGCGGCGGGAAGACCTGCTCACCCTCGCCGCACAGCTGTCCGAGCGCCTCAACCCGCAGCATCTGTTCATGGTCTCCGCGACCACCGGCGACGGCGTCGCCGACCTCAAGCGCGCGCTCGCCGAAGCGACACCCGAAGCCCCTTGGCACTTCCCCGCCGACCAGCTCTCCGACGCCACCGACCGCATGGTCGCGGCCGAATTGACCCGCGAGCAGATCTACCGGCAACTCCACGCCGAGCTGCCTTATTCCTCGGCGATCGAGACCGAGAAATGGGAGGACCGCAAGGACGGCTCGACCGTGATCCACCAGCAGATTCTGGTCGACCGCGACAGCCAGAAGGCCATCGTCCTCGGCAAGGGCGGTTCGCGGCTGAAAAGCATCGGCCAGGCCGCGCGCGAAGCCATCGGCGAGCATCTCGGCCGCAAGGTCCATCTGTTCCTGCACGTGAAAGTGAACCCCCGCTGGGACGAGGACCGCTCGCTTTACAAAGACATCGGGCTGGAATGGGCGGAGTAAATCCTCCCCGGAACGGGGAGGGAGACCGCGCGAAGCGTGGTGGAGGGGGCCCCTCCGTCAGCCTTGCAGGCTGCCACCTCCCCGTTCCGGGCAGGATTTAAGAACCTCCTCGACCCATGCCGGCACCAGCTCGCCCGCCTTGCCGATCCGGCTTTCGTGGAAAAATACGCTGCCCTGGCTCGGCTCCAGATTGAGCTCGAGCGTCTGCGCGCCGCAATAGCGTGCGGTCTGGACAAAGCCCGCGGCGGGATAGACCGCGCCCGACGTGCCGATCGACACGAACAGGTCGCAAGCCCGCAACGCCTCGTCGATCCGCTCCATCTCGTACGGCATCTCGCCAAACCAGACGATGTCTGGGCGCACCTGGCCCGTTCGCTCGCAGCTTGGACATATCGCGCCGACGCCCATCGCCCCGTCCCACGCGAACCGCTCGTCGCACGCCAGGCACCAGCCGCTCTTCAGCTCGCCGTGCATGTGCAGCAATCGCTTCGACTCCGCCCGCTCGTGTAAGTCATCGACATTCTGCGTCACCAGCAGCAGCTCGCCCGGCCATGCCGCATCGAGCCGCGCCAGCGCCTGGTGCGCCGCATTGGGCCCGATCGTGCCGAGCTTCTCCCGCCGCGCATCGTAGAACGCGTGGACCAGCGTGGGATCGCGCCGAAATGCCTCGGGTGTGGCGACATCCTCGACCCGATGCCCCTCCCACAGCCCATCCGGTCCGCGAAAAGTCGCGACGCCGCTCTCGGCTGACACGCCGGCGCCGGTCAGGATGACTAGGTTGCGGTAAGCGGCCGCCATTGCCTGCCCACTAACCTGCCGGCCGGTCTGGGCCAAGGCACCTCTCGCAAGCTGAATCGGACCAAATATGGCCGCAACCTTGTCGACCGATCTCTGTTAACACCATTGTCAGCGGCAATCGCGCCGCGGCACTGGGGCAAGCGATGTTCCGTTTTCCGATCGGGATCCTTCCCGCCGACATCGACCACATGGGTCACGTCAACAACAGCGTCTATCTCAAATGGGTGCAGGATGCCGTCGTCGGCTATTGGGAAACGGTCGCGCCGGCCGACGCGGTCGCCTCTCACAAGTGGGTCGCGCTCAAGCACGAGATCAGCTACCGGCGCCCCGCCTTCCTCGAGGACATCGTTGTTGCCGACGTAATCGCCGAGCGCGTCAATGGCGCGCGCGCTTTCTTCACCACCATCATCAAGCGCGGCGAAGAAGTGGTCGCCGAAGTGCAAAGCATTTGGTGCTGCCTCGACAGCGCATCGCTGCGCCCGGCCCGCCTCGCCAAGGACATCGTTAGTCGTTTCGTTCCGCAATCCTGAGCCAGAAGCGCGCTTGCGCGACTCACTCACGCGTGGTTGTTTCGTCTACGGACCATGTCCGAGGGGAAATCTCATGAAAAAAATCACCGGAATCGCCATCGCCGCGTCGGCGTTGGTGCTGCTTGCGGGCTGCGATAAGGCCGGCAGGGACGGCGGCGGAGTTGCCGACACCGCCAAGATCGAGCAGCAGATCAAGGACATCGAGACGCAATGGAACAAGGATTATAACGCGCGCAACATCGAATCGCTCGCCGGCCAGTACAGCGCGGATGCGGCAGTCGCCAATCCCGGGATGGCCCTGGCTTCGGACTC
>JBKJYX010000217.1:0-3277 GCA_046715575.1 Sphingomicrobium sp.
GGCCTATAACACCCGCATCCGCACCTTCCCCGACGCGATCGCCGCCAAGATATTTTACGGCGCCAAGCCCAAGGTGCCGTACGAAGCCCCGGCCGCAGCCCAAACCGCGCCGAAGGTCGATTTCGGGAACGCCAGCTGATCCGCAAATTTGCTTTGGCCGCCGCCCTCGCGATCGCAGCTGCCGGCTGCGGTCGAGGCACCGCGCCGGTTGGTAACTCCATGGTCGACGTCGGCCTGCTGCGCGTCCAGGACCGGGCCGAGATACTCCCCGCGGCCGAAGAGATAGAAGTCGCCCGGCGGTCAGAGGCGCTCGAAAAAGCGACCAGCGATCAATTGGTTGTCGTCACCGCGTCGAGCCTCGACGGGCAGGATATTGCCCAGTTCAGCACGGCCTTGGGAAATCGACTGGGGATTGGGCAGGCGGACAAGGACAATGGCGTGCTGCTGGTCGTCGCCCCCAATGAAAAGAAGGTCAGGATTGCGGTCGGCTATGGCCTCGAGGGGCTGCTGACGGACCAGCGGGCAGCCCAGGTCATCCAGCATATGATGCCACACTTGCGTTCCGGCGATCAGGCCGGGGCCATCGCAATCGGCGTGCGTGAAATCGACGCGGTGTTGCGCTCCGATCGTCGACGGCCGCAATATCTGCTGAAGAAGGCTGCGTGATGGCAAGACTGTTCGCATTCTTCCTGTTCCTGGCTGCAGCGCTGGCGGCTCCCGCCGCGGCGCAGACATTCCCGCCGCTGACCGGTCGTGTCGTCGACCAGGCGGGCTTGTTACGGCCGGAGCAAGTGCTCGACCTCACCAGCAAGGCGGAAACCCTCCAGGCGCAGACCGGGCGGCAGCTTGTCGTGGCGACGGTCAAGAGCCTCGAGGGACGGACGATCGAGGATTACGGCTATCGGCTCGGCCGCACATGGGCGATTGGCCAGAAGGGCAAGGACGACGGCGTCATCCTGCTGGTCGCGCCCAATGAGAAAAAGGTGCGGATCGAGACTGGTTATGGCGCGCGGGTGTTCCTGACCGACGCGCTGTCGAGCGTGATCGTCCGCGAGTCGATCCTGCCGCGCTTCAAGGCCGGCGACTTTGGTGGCGGGATCACCGCCGGCGCCAACCAGATCGTCAAGATGATGAGCCTGTCTCCGGCGGAAGCGCAACGCTACGCCGCCGAAGCCAGCAAGCGCCAGGCATCGCGGGCCAATGCCGGGTCGGCGATCCTGCCGGCTTTCTTCTGGGTGCTGATTATCGTCTTCGTTTTGCTGTCGTTGTTCCGCCGCGCCGCCGGCCTGCGCTATCGCCGGAAAAAGGGCGGTATGAGCCCGTGGGTCGTGTTGTGGGGCCTGAATGAGCTGAGCCAGTCATCGCGCGGCCGCGGCGGCTGGGGTGGCGGTAGCTCGTGGGGTGGCGGCGGTTCCGGCTGGGGCGGCGGCGGCTTCGGCGGTGGCGGCGGTTTCTCGGGCGGTGGCGGCTCGTTCGGCGGCGGCGGAGCGTCGGGAGGATGGTAATGCCGCGCCTCACCGAAGCCGACCACGCCAAGGTCAGCACGGCCATCGCGGCGGCGGAAGCGAATAGCAGCGGCGAGATCGTCGCGGTCGCGACCGACCTTATCGATCCCTATCACGACCTCGCGCTGCACTGGGCGGTGATCGTGTTGATCGCGGTGCTGGCGTGGGCGGCGGCCTGCCCGCGCTGCCTGCAATGGTGGTTCGATGCGCTGATGGGCGGATGGCGCCCCGAGGCGACGCTTCGCGAGCTGCTGACATTCCTGATGGTGCTGGCGGTGCTCAAATTCACCGCGGTATTGTTGATCCTCAAATACATGCCGCTGCGGCTCGCGCTGACGCCCGGCGCGACCAAGCAGCGCCGCGTCCGGCGGCGGGCGGTGACGGTGTTCAAGGCCGCGGCGGAGCGGCGCACGGTCGGCCGGACCGGAATCCTCATCTATCTCTCGATGGGCGAGCACCGCGCCGAGATTGTCGCCGACGAGGCGATCCTCTCGGTTACGGACGAGCATGTCTGGGGCGGGGCGATGGAAGCGCTGCTGGTCGAAGTCCGAGCCGGGCGGCCGGCCGACGGCATCGTCGCCGCGATCGCCCGGGTCGGCGACGTGCTGCAGCAGCATTTCCCGCGCTCGTCGACCGACACCAACGAAATTCCCGACAAGCTGATCGAGCTGTGAGCGGCGGAACCGGCGCTCCGGCGAAGGTCATGTGGCGGGGCAATTATATCTGGGTATTGAAGCGCGGGCGTTGGGAGTATGTGAGCCGCGTCGGCGACGTTCGCGCGGTCGTCATCTTCGCCGAGTTCGAAGGCAAGGTAATCCTGATCGAACAGACTCGGATCGCGCTCGGCGGCCGCTGCCTCGAGCTGCCGGCCGGGCTGGTCGGCGACGAGGACCCGGGCGCGACCGTCGAGGAGACGGCGGTCAAGGAACTCGAGGAAGAGACCGGCTTTACGGCGAGCAGTGTCGTGAGGCTTGGCGATTTTTACGCCTCGCCGGGGATGCTGTCGGAAGGATTCACCTTGGTGCGCGCTCATGGCGTGCGGCCGACAGGCGGGGGTCATGAACAGGACATCGCCGTCCATTTAGTGCCCCGCGCCGAGATCCCCGCGTTCATCGAGAAGAAGCGCGCGGAAAATCTTGCCATCGACGTCAAGTTGCTGATTTTTCTGAATTTCTAGATCACGGTCGTCACGCGAAGTTCATCGGCAACCTGCTCATGGCCGTTCGTCGAACAATGGCTTGCGGCCGGCGCTCCGTGCGCTACGCGCTGCCGTCACAATCCAAGCGGGGAGAATTTCATGAAGCGGATTTTGTTGGCTGGGAGCGCGCTCGCCGCGCTCGCGGGATGTGCGACAGTGAACCGAGACGCCGTGGTAGCCGACCAAGCACTCGAAGCTGCCGCTAATGCTGTTGAAGCTGCTGGCGCAGAAGCCGAGGCACCCATCCCGGTGCCCGACAACATCCTGCTGGCTGACTGGACCGGCCCCTATGGCGGCGTTCCGCCGTGGGACAAGGTGCGCCCCGAACTGTTTTCCCAAGCGTTCCAGTTCGGCATCGACGAGCAGCGCCGGGAGATTGCGGCGATCGTCGCCAACCGCGATGCGCCGACCTTTGCCAACACCATCGTCACGCAGGAGAAGGCCGGGCAGCGGCTGGGCAATGTCCAGACGTTTTTCGGCGTGATGATCCAGAATATGTCGACGCCCGCGTACCAGGCGCTCAACAAGGAATGGAGCCCGAAGCTTTCCGCCGCATCGGACGAGATCACGCTCA